>JAZRFG010000045.1:0-10887 GCA_045661265.1 Eubacteriales bacterium | reverse complement strand
ATCGAAAATAAGTAAAAGTAGGTAATAAACATGTATCAAGCTATTGGCGTGATTGAACTCAAAAGCATTGCAAAGGGCTACGAGGCGACGGACGCCGCGCTGAAAAGCGCCGGCATCAAGCTGGTATCCGCACACCCCGCCTGCCCCGGTAAATATGAGATCATCCTCTCCGGCACGATCTCGAACGTCACGGCTGCCACCGAGCACGTGAAAGAGCGCTATGACGAGAAGATGATCGACTGCGCCATCATGGGCCGCATCGACGAGCAGGTCGTGGCGGCACTGTTTGGCACCCAGCTCACCGAAAAGAAGGGATCGCTTGGCATCATCGAGACCTTCTCTGCCGCCAGCGCCATCAAGGCAGCGGACATCGCCGTAAAGACCGCCAAGGTCGAGATCTTCGAGCTGCGCGTTTCCCGCGGTATGGGCGGCAAGGGCGTGGTGCTTGTGACGGGCGAGATCGGCGACGTTACCGCCGCCGTGGAAGCCGGCCGCGCACATGCCGAGGCACAGGGCGTATTCGCCTCCAGCTCGGTGATCGCCGCCCCCCACGAGCTTCTCTGGGAGCAGATCTGATCCTCACCACAGCCGTGGTGAACCACCCTATATATAATATAAAGGAAAGCAATTATGGCTGAACTGAAATTTGTCATCGAAAAAAGCCCGCGTATCCAGCGCCTCGTTGACCATCTCTACGAGAGAATGCCTGAGATCGAGCCCTACCGCGCGGAGCTTGTTACGGAAAGCTACAAAATGACCGAGCATCTGCCCATCATCAAGCGTCGCTCGGCGGCGTTCCGTCATATTCTCGAGAACATTCCGATCGTCATTCGCCCCGACGAGCTGATCGTCGGCAGCAACTCTGTGGCGCCCCGCGGCTGCCAGACCTTCCCCGAATACTCCTTTGAGTGGCTGGAGCCCGAGTTCGACACGATCGCCACGCGCGAGGCCGATCCCTTCTATATTTCAAGGGAAACCACACAGCGCCTCAAAAAGGTGCACCCCTACTGGAAAGGCAAGACGGTAAGCGACCTTGCCGCCGCCGGTATGGACGAAAAGGTGCTGGACGTGTTCCTCAACCATGGCATCTTCACCGTCGGCAACTATTTCTACAATGGTGTGGGACACATCAACGTCGACTACCCCAAGGTCATCAACAAGGGCCTGGAGGGCGTGATCGCCGAGACCCGCGCCGCAATGAGCAAGCTTTACATCGGCGACGGTGAATATCAGCAAAAGAAGCAATTCCACGAGGCAGTGATCGAAAGCTGCGAGGCAGTCATCGCTTACGCGCACCGCTACGCGGACTTGGCGCGCAAGCAGGCAAGCTATTGCGCAGATCCCGCCCGCCGCGCGGAGCTTTTGCAGATCGCAGAAAACTGCACCCAGGTGCCCGCCAAGCCCGCGCGCAGCTTCTATGAGGCATGCCAGGCGTTCTGGTTCGTGCAGCAGCTTTTGCAGTGCGAATCCAGCGGTCACTCGATCTCTCCCGGTCGCTTCGACCAGTATATGTACCCCCACTTCAAGCGCGATCTGGACGCGGGTCGCACCACCCACGCCAAGGCACAGGAGCTGCTTGACTGTATCTGGGTCAAGCTCAATGACCTCAATAAGGTGCGCGATGCCGCCTCGGCCGAGGGCTTTGCCGGCTATGGCCTTTTCCAGAATCTGATCGTCGGCGGTCAGAACGAGCAGGGCGTGGACGTCACCAACGACCTGTCCTATATGTGCATGGAGGCCACGATGCACGTGAGATTGCCCCAGCCCTCTCTCTCCATTCGCGTTTGGAACTGCTCCCCCCACGATCTTCTTCTGAAAGCCGCGTCCGTCACCCGCGAGGGTCTGGGCGTGCCCGCCTTCTATAACGACGAGGTCATCATTCCCGCCATTATGGCGCGCGGACTTACGCTTGAGGACGCCCGCGATTACTGCATCATCGGCTGTGTCGAGCCGCAAAAGGGCACCAAGACTGACGGCTGGCACGACGCCGCGTTCTTCAATATGTGCAGACCCTTGGAGCTTGTGTTCTCCAACGGCGTGGACAAGGGCGAGCAGATCGGCCCCAAGACGGGGGACGTACTGCAAATGCGCAGCTTTGACGAGTTCTACAACGCTTACGTCGCACAGGAGCACGCGATGATCGAGATGATGGTGCACGCGGACAACGCCGTGGACTACGCTCACGCCGTCCGTTGCCCCCTGCCCTTTGAGTCCTGCCTTTGCGATGATTGCATCTCGCGCGGCAAGAGCTTGCAGGAGGGCGGCGCGCACTACAACTTCACGGGTCCCCAGGGCTTTGGCATCGCCAATATGACGGACGCACTGCTGGCCGTAAAGACACTGGTGTTTGACGAGAAAAAGATCACGATGCAGGAGATGAAGGACGCGCTTGCCGACAACTTCGGCAAGGGAATTCTTCCGCGCAAGGCACTGGAGCTGACCACCAAGATCTCCACCGAGCTTTCTCTTGGCGGCGCCGACGTGAATGAATCTGTGATCGGAGCCGTCTATCGTAATCTTGTGAATGCCGAAACCGTACCCGCTGAGAAGAAGGCGCGCTACGCCGAGATCCTTGCAATGATCGAGGGGCTGCCCAAGTACGGCAACGATATTCCCGAGGTAGACGCATTTGCCCGCGAGGTGGGCAACACCTACACCAAGCCCTTTGAAAAGTTCACCAACCCGCGCGGCGGCATCTTCCAGGCAGGACTTTACCCCGTTTCTGCCAACGTGCCGCTTGGCTATCAGACGGGCGCCACGCCCGACGGTCGCCTTGCCTTCACCCCCATCGCGGATGGTGTCGGCCCCGCCTCGGGACGTGACGTCAAGGGCCCCACGGCAACCGCCAACTCGGTGGCGCGCCTGGACCACGGCATCGCCTCCAACGGCACGCTGTTCAATCAGAAATTCCACCCCAGCGCGCTTTCCTCGATGGCAAGTCTGGAAAAGTTCGTCGCTTACCTGCGCGGCTTCTTCGATCAGAAGGGCATGCACGTGCAGTATAACGTGGTGTCCCGCGAAACGCTTCTGGACGCGCAGGCACACCCCGAAAATTACAAAAACCTTGTGGTGCGCGTAGCGGGCTACAGCGCGCTGTTCACCACACTCTCCCGCTCCCTGCAGGACGACATCATCGCCCGCACCGAGCAGGGCTGGTAATTACCTTAAATTTTGAGAAAGGAGTAGCCAAATGAATATTTACGAACAGCAAGGGCGCATTTTCGATATTCAGCGCTACTCCATTCACGATGGCCCCGGTATTCGCACCATCGTGTTTTTGAAGGGCTGCTACCTGCGCTGCCGCTGGTGCTGCAACCCCGAATCACAGGAATATAAGTTCCAGGAGCTGACACAGGGCGGAAAAACGCGCACCGTTGGACGCGACGTGACCGTCGCCGAGGTGATGGACGAGATCCTCAAGGACGCCGTCTATTACAGCCGTAGCGGCGGTGGCGTGACGCTCTCGGGCGGCGAGTGCATGGCACAGCCCGAGTTTTCCGAGGCGCTCTTGCGCGCCGTACACGAGTACGGCTTCAACACCGCGGTGGAGACCACGGCGTTTGCCCCGCGCGAGGTCGTGGAGAGATTGCTCCCCCACATCGACCTTGTGATGATGGACATCAAGCACGTGGACAGCCAAAAGCACGAGGCATTTTGCGGCAAGCCGAATGAGCAGATCCTGGAAAACGCGAGATTTATCGCGGAAAATGCAAAGGAAATGATCGTACGCGTGCCCACCGTCCCCACCTTTAACGCCACCAGCGAGGAGATCGCCGCCATCGCACGCTTCGCCGCCTCGTTGCCAAACGTGAAGCAATTGCACCTGCTCCCCTATCACCGTTTGGGGCAGGATAAATACGCGGGACTTGGCCGCGAATACACGCTTTCGCACATTACCCCCCCGACGGGTGAGGAAATGGAGCGCCTTGCCGCCGCCGCACGCGCCGCGGCACCAGGTCTGCTTGTGCAGATAGGAGGATAAGAACATGGATGTCATGGACATGAAGGATAAAATGAGGATCGTTCAGGAGCTGGTGCCCGGTCGCCAGATCACGCTGGCGCACATCATCGCCAACCCCGATCCCACTCTGTATCAAAAGCTGGGATTGGATCCCTCGCTGGACTATAAGCGCGCCGCCATCGGCGTGTTGACCGTTTCCCCCGCGGAACCCGCCGTGATCACGGCAGACATCGCGCTGAAAGCGTCGGGCGCCGAGCTTGGATTTGTGGACAGATTTTCGGGCACGCTGATCCTGACGGGCACAGTGGACGAAGTGGAGGCAAGCTTCCAGGCGATCGCCGAGTATTTCCGCAACGTGCTGAAATTTACCGTCTGCGACGTCACGCGCACGTAATTAGGCCACCAACGGTATGAAAAAGCTGATTTTGATGGGGCGCGTGGCGGCGGGGAAGACTACCCTGACCCAAGCGCTGAAAGGCGAGCAGCTCCATTACTGCAAGACCCAGTACATCAACTATACGGATACCATCATCGACACCCCCGGTGAGTACACCGAGGTGCACACGCTGGGTGCGGCGCTCGCACTTTACTCCTACGAGGCGGACGTCATCGGCCTTGTGATCGGCGCAGACGAGCCCTTTTGCGTATTCCCCCCACACTGTGTCTATCACGTCAACCGCGATGCCATCGGCATCGTCACAGGCATCGACAAGCCGAACGCCAACATCGCACAGGTCGAGCTTTGGCTTCGCAACTGCGGCGTGAAAAGGATCTTCCACGTCAGCTCCTATACCGGTGAGGGGCTGGACGATATCATCGACTATCTCAACCGGTAAGGAGGACGTATGGCAACCAAGACCATCTGCTTTGCAAACAACAAGGGCGGCAGCGGCAAATCCACCACCTGCGCCAACGTGGGCTATGCCCTTTCCACAATGGGAAAGAAGGTACTGCTTCTCGACGGCGACATGCAAATGAACCTGACGCTGTCCTTTTTCAACGACGAGGCGTCGCTCACCTTTGCCAAAAGCGAGAAGAATCTCTACCGCGGCATCGTGGAACAGCGCGACCTCACGGACTTTGTGACGCCCACGGAGTATAAAAATCTGGACATCATTCCCTCCTCCACGCTGATGAGCAGCATCGAATTCGATCTGTTCGCCAAGTGGCAGCGCGAATTCATTCTGCGCGAGGGACTTCGCAAGATCAAGGAAAGCGAAAAATACGACTACATTCTTATCGACGCGCCCCCCACGCTTGGCTGCTGGGTTATGAACATCATGTGCGCGTCCGACTATTTGGTCATTCCCGTTGAGGCCTCTCCCTGGGGACTTTTCGGCATTGCCAACATGTTTGAGTTTTACGAGCAGGTAAAACGCATTTCCCCCGACCTTTCGCTGCTTGGCATCGCCATCACCAAGGCCTGCGAGCGCAAGAACTATTTCAAGCAGACTGTGGAAACGCTCTCCTCGCTTGAAAACGTGCGCCTTTTCGACTCGATCATTCGTGTGGACAGCACGGTCGAGTGGTCGCAGGACCTCAGCAAGCCCGTGATGGCGTATAAGAAGAACAGCCGCGCAGCCAAAGAATATATGGAACTTGCAAAGGAGATCAAGAAGTATGTCGCTCGGTAAAGACAGCATCCAAAAGCGCGTTGCCGCCGCTGCAACCGCCACCAAGACGGCCCCCGCAAAGAAAACGACCGCCGCATCCAAGGCAACCGCACCTAAGACCACCACAGCCAAGAAGCCCGCTGCTCCCAAGACCTTGGTGCTGACCGGCGTTGCGCCCGAAACCGTCGAAAAGGTGATCGCGCGCAAGGAAACCGACCCCGTGGCAAAGTGCTCGCTTGGCCAGGCACTTCCCTATTATCTTCTCTGATACCGGCTAATACCACAAAAGGAGAACCCTTATGCAGTTTTTGAAAGACGTCTGGACTGCGATCTATGAATTCGCGGTCAACAACTTCCACAGCATTCTGCTTTTCCTTGTCGTGCTGATCGTCGGCTTTGTTGCCACCAAGATCGTCATGCGCATTCTCAAAAGGATCGTAAAGCGCTCCCACCTCAACGGCACGGCAGGCAACTTTTTGCTCTCGCTTGCCAAAACCGCCATCGCGGCGCTGTATATCATCATCCTGCTTTCGATGCTGGGCGTGGACACCACGTCGCTGGTCGCCATCTTCAGCGTGCTGACACTGGCGATCTCGCTTGCCGTGCAGGACGTGATCGCCAACCTTGCCTCGGGCATTACGCTGATCGTCACCAAGCCCTTTGAGGAGGGCAACTTCGTGGACATCGACGGCTCGGCCGGCACGGTGGAAAAGATCCTGATCACCTGCACCAAGCTCAGAACGACCGACAACAAGATCATCACGATCCCCAACGGCTCGGTCTCCTCGGCCAAGATCATCAACTATTCCGCAAAGCCCACCCGCCGCGTAGATCTCACCTTCTCGGCTGCCTACGGCTCTGACATAGAGCAGGTAAAGTCGATCATTCTCGGTGTGATCCAAAAGCACGAGCTCATTCTCACCGATCCCGCGCCGCTGGTGCGTCTGGCAGAGCACGCCGACAGCTCGCTTGACTTTGTCACCCGCGTGTGGGTGAACAGTGCTGACTACTGGACGGTCACTTATGACCTCAAGGAACAGGTGCTTGCCGCAATGGAAGGGGCAGGCATTGAGATCCCCTATCCCCAGATGGACGTGCACGTCATTCAGTAATTTCAAAATACCAAAGGGCGCTGACGATCAGCGCCCTCTTCGCTTATTCCCCCACAATGCAAACGCCGCTTGACACACGGCAATCCTTGCTTGCATTTTCCTCAAAGCCATGCTATAATGATAAGTGTCGAGCGTTCCTGTATAGGACGTGCCCGAGGGAAAGGAGTACCCCCTATGAAAAAGTTGATTTCCATTCTTGCTTTGTTGCTCGCCCTTTCGGTGTTGTTTGCTGCCTGCAACGACACGCCCCCCACGGGCGATCAGAACGATAAGAACCAGAGCGCGCAAAATCCGCCTGCACAGAACCCGCCCGCGCAAGACCCACCTGCGCAAGACCCACCTGCGCAAGACCCGCCCGCGCAAGACCCGCCCGCACAAGACCCGCCTGCACAGGATCCGCCTGCACAGGATCCGCCCGCACAGGATCCGCCCCCCGAAATAATCTTTGACGAGCTCCCCGTACACGAGCAGGTGCTTTATCTTCTGCGCTACGAGCCGCGCGAGGACGAGGAGATCTCTTCCTATACGTCCACAATGACATTCTCGTTTTCCGGCTCTGCCTTCGGCATCGGTTTGAGTGCAAGCGCGCACGCCACGCTGAAGGCCTGCCGCCCGGGCACCGACAGGGATCTCTTTTACCACCAAGCAACGGAAACCACCATTACTATGTCAATGTCGGGGCAGACGCAAACCATGACGCAGCACACACAAAACGGTTATGCCGACGGCAAAATGTTCTCTTCCTACCGTGACGATACGGGAAGCGATAGCTTCGCGCTTTTCTCCCACCTTACCGCCGAGGAATATCTGGAGCACCTGCGCAGGACAGAGGACGCTGCGATCACACAGCTGGAGGCAGACGACTGCGCGCAGATGACCTGCACGAAAACTGCCAATGGCTATGAGGCAGCGTTGAGCGGCTTTACCGCCGCGGGGCTGAAAAAGCTCTCGGCACTATGGGAAAGCTTTGGCTCCTTGCTGGACGCCGAGGTCACGGACGTACGATTCACTTTCGCAGTGAACGAAATGCTGTTGCCCGTTTCGATGCAGCTTGAACTGATCTTTGCCGAGGACGCGCCCACCACGCAGCTGCAGATCAGCGCCATCTATCACGACTACAATGAAACACAGCCCACCCCCATCGATCTTTCCGACTATCTGGTGATCACCGACCTGCGCGTGGCTGATATGATCGACAAGGCACTTTCTGACGCCGAGAAGGCCGAAACGCTTTCCTTTGACCTTGTGGCAAATCTCGTCCTTGCGGGCTATGACACAAGCAATCAGACCAGCCATGTCCGCATTACGCAGGACGGCTTTACGGTGAGCGAAACGATCGACGGCTCGCCCCGCACCACACAATATGCAAACGGCGTGATCACCCAGACGGTGAACGGCCACACGCAACGGGTAAACGCCACGCCGGACGAGGCACACGCGTGGGTGCTTTCCTACGTAAAGCCCGTTGCGCCCAAGCTTGCCACGATTTTGGATGCAAGCGTGCACAGCGGCACGTACGAGCTTCTCATCTCCCCCGCCGACACCACCCAGCTCCTGCAAATGTTTGGCCCCCTGGGTGTGGAGGAAGAGGACATCACGGCGAACGCCACCCTCAAGGTCAAGCTCAATGACGACGGCTCGCTGCGCTCGCTGGACTATCTCATTGAGGCGCAAATTATCATAGGGGGCATGACCTATGACGCCACCTACCGCATCCAATGCAACAACTATGACTTTTCTTAAATAAAAAAGCGGGAAGCCCGTGGGGCTTCCCGCTTTTTTCAATCCTTTTTCACGAAGATCACGCTCTCCAGCGCCTGCTCGAAGACGGCGTTGCCCTCGCCCACATAGAAATCCTCGTCGGCCTTGGCAGTGTTCCATTCCTCCTCGGTGCCCGCCAAGCGAACCGTAAATCCGTTGCTTTGCACACCGGCCTCGGCAAAGGCGCCGTCCTCAACCACGGTAAGAGAGGCGCTAAACACCACGTTATACAGCTTTGCACAACCCCAGAAGGCGTCGCCCTGCACCTCGCGCACGCCCATGGCGCGCACTGAGCGAAGCAGCGTGCAGCGGTCAAAGCACTGATAGGGCAGCTGGCTCACACCGGCGCAGATCTCGGCCGTTTCCAGATTGATACACTTTGCAAACGCGCCCTCGGCAAGCGAGGTCACGCCGTCCTCGACCACCAACTTTTTGATGGTCACGCTCTGCTCGTTGCCGGCGTAGCTTTCCCAGGGCTGCTTGGCCTTGGTGCCTGCCGCGGTTTCAAACTCCGCCATATCGCCCGTGCCCTTGATATAGAGCGTGCCGTCGTCGTAAAGCTCCCAGGTAAGGTCGCAATTATTGATGCTGCCCGAGTTCACCAGCTTGGCGACGGGGTCCTCAAAGCCACTGCCGGGGTCGCTCGGCGTATCGGGCGCGGGCTCCTCGTCCCCCTTACACGCGGCAAGTGTACAAAGAAGTGAGAGCGCCAGTAACAACGAAAACAGTTTTTTCAGCATAATTTCTCCTTAATAAAGGGGTGCCGCCATTTTGTGTGACACCCCTTTGATGATAGATTATTCCTTTTCTTCAACCACGGCAATTCCGAGGTCGGAAAGCGCCGCGGGATCTGCGGGTGCGGGGCACGCGGACATCAGCTCGCTTGCGTTCTGCACCTTCGGGAAGGCGATCACGTCGCGCAGCGAATCCGCCTCGGCCATCACCATCGCAAGACGGTCCAGACCCATACCGGAGCCACCGTGAGGCGGTGCGCCGTACTTATATGCCTCGACAAGGAAGCCGAACTTGGTTTCGATCTCGGCGGGGGTCAGTCCCAGCACGCGGAACATTCTCTCCTGCAATTGCCAATCGGTGATACGGATCGAGCCGGAAAGCAGCTCGGTACCGTTGAGCACCATGTCATAGCACTTGGCGCGCACGCTGCCGGGGTCGCTTTCCAGCGCGGGCAGGCACTCCTCCAGAGGCATCGTGAAGGGGTGATGCATCGCGTCCCAAGCACCGGTTTCCTCGTTCCATTCAAAGAACGGGAACTCGGTGATCCAAAGGAAGTTGAACTGTCCCGCAGGGATCAGCTCCAGCTTGCGGCCAAGGATATTGCGCAGCGCGCCCAGCGTGGGCAGCACCACCTTATCCTTGTCGGCACAGATCAGCATCACGTCGCCCTTTTCAAGGCCAACGGCGGCATAGATCGCGGCAAGCTCGTCCTCGGTCATAAACTTGGCAAACGAGCAGTTGGGCGCATCGTCCACCCAGCGCACGTACGCCAGACCCTTGGCACCGATGCCCTTGGCATGCTCGGTCAGCTTGTCGATCTCCTTGCGAGTGAGGGTCGCGGCCGCACCCTTGGCAACGATAGCGCGCACACTGCCGCCCATCTCCAGCGCGGACTTGAAGACCACGAACTGGGAGTCCTTTACCTGCTCGGAGATGTTCTGGATCTCCATACCAAAGCGCGTATCGGGCTTGTCCGAGCCATAGCGGGCCATCGCCTCCGCAAAGGTCATGCGGGGCATCGGCAGCGGGATCTCCACACCCAGAACCTCCTTAAACGCGCGGGCGATGAAGCCCTCGTTCATCTGCATGATGTCCTCCTGCGTGGCAAAGGACATCTCCAGGTCGATCTGGGTAAATTCGGGCTGGCGGTCGGCGCGCAGATCCTCGTCACGGAAGCAGCGCGCAATCTGAATATAGCGGTCAAAGCCGGAAAGCATCAGCAGCTGCTTGTAGATCTGGGGGGACTGGGGCAGAGCGTAAAAGCTGCCCTTGTGAATGCGAGAGGGAACCAGGTAATCGCGTGCACCCTCGGGGGTGGCCTTGATCATCATGGGGGTTTCGATCTCGTAAAATCCGTTTTCGTAGTAGTATTCGCGTGCTACGCGCGCCAGGTCATGGCGCATTTTGATGTTTCTTTGCAGCTCGGGGCGGCGCAGGTCGATGTAGCGGTATTTCAGCGCTGTTTCATCCTTGGTCTTTTTGCTGTCCGAAACCTCAAAGGGAGGGGTTTGGGCGGCGGAAAGGATCTTCAGCTCGGTCACGCCCACCTCTACCTTGCCGGTTTTGAGGTTGGGGTTGATCGCACCCTCACCGCGCGCGCGGACAACGCCGTGTGCGCAAATAACAAATTCGGCACGGCATTTTGCCGCCTTCTCAAAGAGCTCGCGATCGGTATCGTCGTCAAAGGCCAGCTGCAAAAGACCGG
>JAZRFG010000044.1:0-1922 GCA_045661265.1 Eubacteriales bacterium | reverse complement strand
AAGCCCGCCGCGGCAGGAAAGAAACACCTCTCCCGCTTGCATATTGCAGCGAAGATGTCGGCAGTCGGGACTGTTTTTGGCATACTGCACCAGGGCACCGACCAGCGCGGAAACACCCGCGCAAACGATGTCGTTCCCCGGTGCATAGTTCGCGTGCCCCGTTACGTACAATCGATATTTACCCCCGCAACGGTGCGAGAAAACCGAGATCATTCCCCTTCACGCAGCAGCTCGGACACGCGCTCGCGCATCTGTGCCACGCCGGAAAACTCCATCGCGGAAAGCAGCATCGAGGCAGGGCGTGCGTTCTCTTTCGAAAACACGCCCATGCGGTAGAGCTCCATCATCATCTCGTTGTGAGAGAAGCGGGTATAGGGGTCCTTCTTCTCAGCACGCACGTCAATGTCAAAGATCGCGCGGCGCACCGCGGGCGTGCCGTCCGCCAGCGTACCGTTGCTCTGCTCGGCAATGTTTTTGTTGCACCAGGAAAGGTAGGAATACGCTCCGTTCTCACCGAGAATGCGGAAGCATCGCTCCTCGCTGTAAAACTGGCGAATACACTCCACCACCAGACGCACCACGCGCACGAACGCGCGGTAAGAGGCAGACACCATATCGCGCACCGTCTTGTTTCCCGCCTCCTGCAAGGCAAGAATGGCGGAGGCGGCGGTCACGCCGCCGTCGGCGGCGCCCTGAATGAAATCTCGGTTGGCGGTGGTTTCCTTGAGCTCGTCGATCTTGGCGCTCTTGAGCTGCATCCAGATCGGATCCAGTCCCGCCACCGTGATCTGGCGCAATCTTTCCTCATCAATGTCACCCTCGACCTCGACAATACGCTGGCTGAGGTTGGCGAAATCCGCTTCTCTCACGCCCGCGTTGCGCTTGCAGAAATAGCGCACGCGGGTCGCCCAGTCCATATATTCCATCAGGTTGCGATCCATACGGTCGATATAGATCTGCGGATCCTTGGTCAGCGCGATGTAACCAAAGCCCTCGCACTCTCCCTCCACAGGGTAGAGCAGATCCAGCACGAATGGGTACTCGCCGTGCTCGTACCAGCCGTTCTCATAGGCGGGATCGTTTTCGCTCGCAAAAAGCAGCTGCTCCCCGGTGAACTTGCAGTAATGCAGCACGGTACGCCCGTCGGGCAGACGCTTTTTGTAATAGCGATCCACCACGGCGATGCCGCTCTCCTCTCCCGCCGCACTCAGTCCCAGTGCAGCAGCTGAGGGGCCCTTTCCATCATAATGTGGGAAGCGGGCGCGAAGTGTTTCCTCGGGTACACATTCCAGCAGATACACGGCACGCGAATCCTGCAAGCGGCGCACGCCCGGCTGCCAGTAAAGCTTGGAGAGCTCCACGCGGCGCACGTCCACATCACCAAGACCGTTCTCCAGATCGTTGTTCCAGAACACGCCGTAAGCGCACATGCCGTGCTTGAGCTTGCTCCACATATTCTCCGAATACACACTCTCAAACTCCGAGCGCTCCAGGATCACAGGCAGAATGGCGGAAAGCATCTTCGCGTCCTCCACATCTCCCGGCTCACGCGCCAAGCACGTGGCGGTGGGGATATTCTCCATCATATCCGCGTGCTTTTGCAAAATGGTATTCACCAGCCACGCCGAGGTGGGCGCAAAGCTCTCCCCCTCCGCATTTTTGTGCACCTTGGGAGCCACGCGCATACGGAAGAACTTCTCCTCCTCCTTCACGCGGCTCTCCAGTGCCGCGCGGGCACGGCGGAAGCGCCGAAGCTCCGCTGCGGCCTCCCGCAGCTGCGGCTGCCCCACGGGCAATTCTTTTTTCATTTCGTTCATCTTCTTCTCCTATTCTTCTGTCCCACGGCTCGCCATACGCGCGGCATAGGCGGCAACGGGACGGTTTAGCGGATCCAGCACCGTCGGGATCCGTTCGCTGTGTGC
>JAZRFG010000043.1:0-1928 GCA_045661265.1 Eubacteriales bacterium | reverse complement strand
TTCCCTTAATCTGCTTCTCCCCGATGAAACCACGCCTGTGATCTGGCGCGGCCCCGTGATCGCGGGCACGGTGAAGCAGTTCTATACCGATTTCATCTGGGACGTGGACTATCTGCTTGTGGACTGCCCTCCCGGAACGGGCGACGTACCGCTTACGGTATTCCAGTCGATCAAGCTGGACGGTGCCGTGATCGTCAGCAGCCCGCAGGAGCTTGTTTCCATGATCGTGGCCAAGGCCGCCAACATGGCGGATATGATGCACATTCCCGTGCTTGGCCTTGTGGAAAATATGAGCTTTGTGAAATGTCCCGACTGCGGCAAGGAGATCGAGATCTTCGGCAAGAGTCATATCGGCGAGGTTGCCGCACGCTTTGGTTACCCGCTGCTGGCACGCATTCCGCTTGACCCCGCCGTGGCTGCGCTTGTGGATGCCGGCAAGGTCGAGTCGATCGAGCAAAACCCCTTGGCAGACGCCGCTGCGATGATTGCGGAGCGTTTGAAATAAGACAAAAGACCGTCTTTGACGGTCTTTTTCTTTGAAGTTTGTGTGAAATCTCTTGCAAAAAAAAGAAAAGTCATATATAATGAGTGTAATTATATTATAAAAGGATTTTCTATGACACCACAAATTTTGCGGGTCGGAGCGCACGCCACGCTGCTGGCCGTGCAGACCGACCGCTTCAAAAGCGAGCTGCTTCAGGTGCAGTTCACCGTACCGACAAAAGAAGAAACGGCACAGCGCTATGCGCTGCTTTTTGAGCTTTTGCGCCGCGGCACCGAGCGCTATCCCACCAAGGCGGCGTTTTACCGCCGTTTGGACGATCTGTATGCCGCCAACATTCAGCCCTACTGTCGCCGTGCGGGAGATATGCAGCTGCTGGGGCTGAGCGCCGAATTTCTCGGTGCGCGCTTCGTGGGTGGCGGTGTCGGGCTCTTGCCCGAGATGTGCGAGATGCTTTCCCAGCTCTTGCTTCATCCCTATATGCCCACAGGGGAGTTCCACGCATCCTATCTGGAAAGCGAAAAGCGCCATCTGCGCGACGTGATCCGCGCGCGCATCAATAATCCCCGCGGCTATGCGCGCGAGCGCTGCCGTAAGATGCTGTTTGCGGGTGAGCCCTACGCCCTCTCGCTTGCAGGTGAGGAGGAGAGCATCGACGCCATTACAGGGGCAGGTCTCACGGCACTGTGGCAAGAGCTGATAAGCACGCTGACGCCCACCTTCTTCTACGTCGGCAACACGCCGCCAGACGCGGTGGCAGAGTGCCTTTCGCGCACGCTTGCGCTTCACGGCGCGGCGCGTCATGCGGCGCACACGCTTATTAAAATGCCGGCGGACAGCGTGCTGCGTGCCGAGCAGGAAATGCCGCTTTGCCAGGGCAAGCTTGCCATTGGCTACCGCACCGACGTAACCGCGGGACATCCGCTCTCAGCGGCAATGTCTACCCTCAACGAAATTTTCGGCGGGTCTGCGGCGTCCAAGCTGTTTTTGAACGTGCGCGAGAAGCGGAGTCTGTGCTATCATTGCTCCTCGTCCTTTGATCCCTACAAGGGCGCGATCTTTGTGGGCTCGGGGATCCGCGTGGAGAACCGCGAGATCACGGAGAGCGCCATTCGTGCCGAATTTGAGGCGATCCTGCGCGGGGATATCACCCAAACCGAGTGGGAGGCGGCGAAGCGCTCGCGCGAGTTTGCCTGCCGACAGCTTTTGGATCAGCCCGCCGCGCTGTGTGATTTTTATATGGGTCGCTATTTGCTGGGGCTCACCGAAACGCCCGAGGAGCGCAGCGCCGCCTTTGCGGCGGTGACACGCGAGCAGGTGGCCGAGGCCGCTTCGCACCTGCGCGAGGGCGCGGTGTTTTTCCTGAAAGGAACGCTGGATGAGGAGGGGGAAGACAATGAGTGAATTTGTACTGCACGAAAGCCCC
>JAZRFG010000042.1:0-7377 GCA_045661265.1 Eubacteriales bacterium | reverse complement strand
GTTTCGACGGTGACGCGCAAATTTTTATCCGCGGCGCAAAAGCGCGGCGAGGTGGAAAGCTCCTCGGACGAGATCCCGAAGTCCTTCGTGCTTTATATCAAGCACGGTGAGGCAGAGGATAAGTACGAGATCTGCTTTTCCCAACTGTCCTCTGCGGCACTGCTTGGTCGCAGTGGCGACGATACGAATTAAAGAGATCCTCTCGCACAAGCGACCCGACTTGCCGCAAAGCAAGGTGGACGGTCGCAGCGGGGACGATACGAATTAAGGATCTTAATACAGCTGTATCAATAGAAAAAATGACATTGTAGATAGCGGGCGACCGGTGGTCGCCCCTACAATGTGAGCGAGCAGCCGCTTTCTTAAAACTTAACCCATCAACAACGTAGGGGCGACCAATGGTCGCCCGCTATCCGCGATGGATCAAAAACAACGCACCAATTTTGAAATAAACATCTTTTCATAAAGACAAAAGGAAGGTCAAAACAATGGCAAACAACGAAGAGGTAAGACAGGTTTACGACGATAGCCAAATTCAGGTTCTGGAAGGCCTGGAGGCGGTTCGTCGCCGCCCCGGTATGTATATCGGATCTACGTCGTTGCGCGGATTGCATCACCTGGTCTACGAGATCGTCGACAACTCGATCGACGAGGCGCTGGCCGGCCGATGCACCAAGATCGACGTGGTGCTTCTGCCCGACGGATCGGTGTCGATCCAGGACGACGGCCAGGGTATCCCCGGCGGCATTCACCCCAAGATGGGTATCCCCACGCTGGAGGTCATCTTCACGGTGCTTCACGCGGGCGGTAAGTTCGACGGCAACGGCTACGAGTTCTCGGGCGGCTTGCACGGCGTGGGCTCGTCTGTGGTGAACGCGCTTTCCGAATGGATCGAGCTGGAAAACTGCTATCAGGGTCGCCGCTATACCGAGAGATTCGAGCGCGGCGTGGTCGCGCGCGCATTCAAGGATGAGGGCGTGACCGACAAGCACGGCCTTTACGTGCGCTTCAAGCCCGACGCCCAGATCTTCGACGAGGTGGTGTTCGAGTACGAGACCCTACTTAAGAGATTGCGCGAGCAGGCGTTCCTCAACGCGGGGCTCACCATCACCATCACCGACCAGCGCGTGATGGACGAGGAGGGCAACTATAAGGGTGAGGTGCTTCAGTACGAGGGCGGTATCAAGAACTTCGTCAGCTATCTCAACGAGCAAAAGCACTGTCAGGTGATCCACCCCGACGTGATCTATATGCGCGGCGAGAAGAACGAGGAGGATCGCGGCAGAACGATTGCCGAGGTCGCCTTGCAGTACACCGACACCTATACCGAGGTCTTTATGACCTTTGCCAACGACATCAACACGCACGAGGGCGGTATGCACGAGGAGGGCTTCAAAAGGGCCATTACCAAGGTCATCAACGACTACGCGCGTAAGTATAAGATGCTCAAGGAGGACGAAAAGAACCTCTCGGGCGACGACGTGCGCGAGGGTATGACCGCCATTGTTTCGGTCAAGCTCAAGGAAGCACAGTTCGAGGGACAGACCAAGACCAAGCTCGGCAACGCGCACGTGCGCCAGTTCGTCGACAAGCTGGTGGCGGAAAAGCTTTCCGAATTCTTTGAGGAAAATCCCAGCGTGGGCAAGACCATCATCGACAAGGCCCTGACGGCAAATCGCGCCCGCGAGGCCGCAAGAAAGGCACGCGAGGCCACCCGCCGCAAGAACGGTCTGGAGTCGATGACCCTGCCCGGCAAGCTGGCAGACTGCACCGAGCGTAACAAAAATCTGACCGAGATCTACCTTGTGGAGGGTGATTCGGCAGGTGGATCTGCAAAGCAGGGACGTGATCCGCGCTTCCAGGCGATCCTCCCCCTTCGCGGTAAGATCTTGAACGTAGAGAAATCCCGCCTTGATAAGGTCTATGCCAACACGCAGATCATTCCGATCATTCAGGCGCTGGGCTGCGGCATCGGCGAGGAATTCGATATGGAAAAGCTGCGCTATAACAAGATTATTCTGATGGCGGACGCGGACGTGGACGGCTCTCACATTCAGATCCTGCTGCTCACCTTCTTCTTCCGTCATATGAAGCAGCTGATTGAGGCGGGACACGTATATCTGGCAAAGCCCCCGCTTTATAAGGTCTATAAGAGATCGGGCAAGGTCGGCGGCGAAAAGTACGCCTATACCGAGGCCGAGCGCGACGCGCTGCTGGCCGAGAACAAGGGCATGGAGGCGGACCGCTATAAGGGTCTTGGTGAGATGAATCCCAACCAGCTCTGGGAGACCACGATGGACCCCGAGCGCCGTATTCTCTTGCGCGTGACGATGGAGGACGCGATCCTTTGCGATCAGATCTTCTCCACCCTGATGGGCGATGAGGTCGAGCCCCGACGCGCCTTTATCGAGGAAAACGCCAGATTCGCCGAGAATTTGGATATTTAAGTGGCAAACGGTATGAGAAATACCAACGATCTGCGCATCGCGGTGCCGGCGCTCAATCCCGGCATCGATCGCACGATGTATTTCGACGCGCCCCTTTTAAGGGGCGAAGTCAACCGCGCCGTGCGCGTCACGCAGCACGGCGGGTGCAAAAGCGGCAACGCCGCTTGCGTGATGGCGCGCCTGGGCGCCCGCGTGGAGTATATCACCTTTACGGGCGGGGCACTCGGCAGCGCATACGAGGGCTACTATGAAAACGAGCCGCTCACGCTCACGCGGATCGAAACGGCCGCGGGCGTGCGCCTGAACGTCAAGCTGCGCGAGCAGGACGGTACGTTCACCGAATGTAACCAGCGGGGCGGCCCCGTGACCGAGCGTGAGCTCGCCAAGATGACAAAGGCGCTGCGCGAAGCGGAGTTTGACTGCCTTTATCTGGCGGGGAGTCTGCCCGCGGGTGTGCCCACCGACTTTTACGCCGACTGTGTGCGCCTGGCGAAGCAAAAGGGCGCCTACACGGTGGTAGATGCGGACGGCGAGGTGCTGAAAGCCGCGCTGGCGGCCGCGCCGGATCTGGTCAAGCCCAACCGCACGGAATTTGACGCGCTGATCGAGGGCGGCGAGGGGATCGCCGCGAAGATCGCGCAATTCCGCGAAAAATACCCGCAAACGGGTCTGCTTTTGTCACTGGGACAGGAGGGGGCACTGCTTGTACAGCAAAACGAGATGCTGAGCGCAAAGGCACTTTCCGTGCCCGTGCGCGGCACGGTCGCGGCGGGCGACACCTTCCTTTCCGCCTTCACCGTTGCCACGCTGTGCAAAAGCAATAGAACCGAGGCACTGCAAAAAGCCACTGCCGCCGCCGCGGCCAAGGTGGCGCTGGAGGGCACTGCGCTCCCCTCAAAAGAGCAGATGCAAGAGCGCATAAGTGAAGTTATTGTCACCGAAATTCAAGATAAGTGAGGAAACAAGCTGTGGAACACAAAAACGAAAATCTGGAGTTTCCCAATCAGATCATACAGGACGTTGATATGGAAAAAAGGGTGAAGCAGGCCTTCATCGAGTATTCCATGTCCGTTATCATGTCGCGTGCGCTTCCCGACGTGCGCGACGGCATGAAGCCCGGCCAGCGCCGCATCATGTACGCGATGCACGAGGACCATCTGACCGCCGACAAGCCCTTCCGCAAGTCTGCGACCACGGTGGGTAACGTGCTGGGTCGTTACCACCCGCACGGCGACGCCGCCGTGTACGGCACGATGGTGCGTATGGCACAGGACTTCTCGCTGCGCTATCCCCTCATCGAGGGGCAGGGCAACTTCGGCTCTGTGGACGGTGACGGCGCGGCCGCCTACCGTTATACCGAGGCGCGCCTTGCCAAGATCTCCGAGGAGCTGATGGCAGACCTTGAAAAGGAGGTCGTGCCCTTTGTACCCAACTTCGATAACCGTCTGCGCGAGCCTGCTGTGCTGCCCAGCCGCTTCCCGAACCTGCTTGTCAACGGCTCGGTGGGTATTGCGGTGGGTATGGCCACCAACATTCCGCCCCACAACCTCGGCGAGGTGATCGACGCCACCGTTTTGCGCATCGACAACCCCGAATGCACCGTGGAGGAGCTGATGGAGCACGTCAAGGGTCCCGACTTCCCGACGGCGGCGACCTGCTACGGTCAGCAGGGCATCATCGAGGCCTACCGCACGGGTCGCGGCCGCGTGATGGTGCGCGCTAAGGCTGAGGTGGACGAGGAGCACCATCAGATCATCGTCACCGAGATCCCCTATCAGGTGAACAAGAGCACCCTGGTGCAGAATATCGCGCAGCTCGTCAAGGACAAGCGTATCGACGGCATTACCGACATCAAGGACGTGTCCTCCGACCGAAACGGCATTCGCGTGCTGATCTACTTCCGCCGCGACGCCAACGGCCAGGTCATTCTCAACCAGCTTTACAAGAACACCCAGCTGCAGGATACCTGCGCGATCAATATGCTGGCGCTTGTGAACAACGAGCCCAAGGTGTTGAACCTGCCCCAGATCCTGGATCACTATATCGCTCACCAGAAGGACGTGATCGAGCGCCGCACGCGCTTCGATCTTGGCAAGGCAGAAGCGCGCGCCCATATTCTGGAGGGCTATAAGGTTGCCAACGACAACATCGACGAGGTGGTCGCGCTGATCCGTTCCACGTCCTCGATCGCGGACGCCAAGGAAAAGCTGATCGCGCGTTTTGGCTTCACCGACATTCAGGCACAGGCGATCGTGGAAATGACGCTTGGTAAGCTCACGGGCCTTGAGCGACAGAAGATCGAGGACGAGCTGGATAAGCTCCACGCCCTCATTCTTGAGCTGCGCGGCATTCTTGCCGACGAGCAGAAGGTGAAGGACATCATCAAGGCCGAGCTTGGCGAGATCCGCCGCAAGTACGCCGACGAGCGCCGCACCGAGATCGTGGCCGCTACCGACGACATTGACCTGGAGGATCTGATCGAGCGCCACGATTGCGTGATCACGCTCACGCACGCGGGTTACATCAAGCGCCAGCCCGCCGACACCTACTCCGCACAGCACAAGGGCGGCAAGGGTATTCTGGCCATGACCACCAAGGACGAGGACTTCATTGAGATGGTGCAGGTCGTGCACAGCCATTCCTACCTGATGCTGTTCACCAACACGGGTAAGGTCTTTATGCGTAAGGCATACCAGATCCCCGAGGCGTCCCGCACTGCCAAGGGCAGCAACATCATCAATATCATCGAGACCGAGCCCGGCGAGAAGATCACCGCGATGATCGCCGTGGCCGAGTTTGAGGAGAATTCCTACCTCACCATGGTTACCAAGCAGGGCGTCATCAAGCGCACGCTGCTTTCCGAGTACGAGTATCAGCGCAAGGGCGGCAAGCGCGCGCTCACGCTGGACGAGGGTGACGAGCTGGTGTTCGTGATGCACACCCACGGCGAGGCAGATCTCATTCTTGCCACGCACGAGGGCTCTGCCGCACGCTTCAGCGAAAGCGCCGTGCGTCCTCTTGGCCGCACCGCACGCGGTGTGCGCGGTGTCAAGCTGCGCGAGGGCGACTTTGTCGTCGGCGCCGTGAAGGTCGAGGACGATAAGCAGCTCATTACCGTCACCGAGCAGGGCTTCGGCAAGCGCACTTCGTTTGACGAGTACCGCGTCAAGGGACGCGGCGGTCTTGGCGTGACCTGCCACAACCTCACCGACAAGACGGGCCTGCTCGCGGGCATCGCCGCCGTGGACGACGGCGACGACCTGATGATGATCACCAATATGGGCACCATCATTCGCACCCCCGTCAAGGATATCAACACCTACTCCCGCGCCGCCAGCGGCGTCATCGTGATGCGCCTTGCCGAGGGGCAGAGCATTGTGAACTTCTCGAAGGTCGCACACGAGGAGATCGACGAGAGCGAGGCCGCCGAGGCGACCGTACAGCCCGACAACGCGGCACCCGCCGCCGAGCAGGTCGAACCCCAAGCGTGAGGAAAGGTTTTATGAAGCGAGTGCTATCACTCCTTGTGTGCTTGCTCACCCTGCTTCCGCTTTGCCTTCTCACTGCCGGCGCCAAGACCTATGAGGGTCGCGCGCTGGACGAGGAATGGATCGCCGAGCACTATACCGGGCAGCAGCTCACACCCGAGGAGGTCGAGGCGTTTGCCCTTGCTGAGTATTACCGCGTGACCTACACGCTGGATACCGAAACGGGCGTGCTGAAAATCCTTTGCGGCAGAGATGAGAATGGCAACAAGATCGAGCAAAAGATGCTCCCTTACGCCAAGTATGAGTGGATCCCGTGGCAGCACGGCGATATGCTGAACAGCATCAAGACCGTGTATATCGAGGAGGGGATCCTCTCCGTGGGGCGTTATAGCTTCTATCTGTGCGAGAGCGTAGAGGAGGTTTATATTCCCCATTCGGTCAGAAAGATTGATCGCACCACCTTTTACCAGTGCGAAAATTTAAAGACCGTGCATTACGCGGGTAATTCCGCCGATTTCTGGTCGAGAGTCAACTTTAACGAGGTCAGAAACTGGTACGCCGTGGATATGGACGGGGACGGTGTAGAGCAGGCGGACGAGGTCATCGCCTACTTCAAGGACAAGATCGTGTTCGGCGAGTCGGTGCGCGTGGTCTGTAAAAACCAGGACGGAGACGAGATTACCTCCTACACCGTGGGCGGCTATGCGCACGGCGAGAAATACGCCGTTACCGCCCCCGTGCTGGAGGGACTTACCTATCTGGGGGAGCAGACCGAGTTTTCCGGCACCTTTAAGAGAAATGACAGTACGGTTCTGGAGCTGATCTATCACTGCGATCACGAGTACGCGGTGGCGGATCCCGCCAAGCCCTGCGGCAGCTTTTGCAAGCATTGCGGTCGCATCGATCCCAACCCCCCCGTGGATCACGAGTGGGGCGAGGCCGAGATCAAGTCCGAGCGCGGCTTTCTCACACCCCTGGATCAGGTCGAGAAGTGCAAGGTTTGCGAGGCAAAGATCAGTGAATATAAGCTCCCCTATGCACCCATCGTGTGCATCGCGGTGGCGGGTCCCATCCTGCTCGCGGGGATCGTGTTTGCCATCGTATACCCCATTCGCAAAAAGCGTAAAATGCGGGATCTGACCTGGTAAGTGGCATAACGGTATGAGAAAATGGCCACTCCCGCCCTACAAGTGCGCGGGTTGATCGCTGACAAGACGGCTATTCTCTCATGCTGTAGGGGCTGCCGATGGCAGCCCGCGGGCGCGCAATGCGCGCCCCTACGTTGTTGCGAATAGCCGCACTGCTTGCGGGAAATCATCAACCCCGTAGGGGCGACCATTGGTCGCCCGCCATCCGCGACACATTTCGCGGCGACGCACAAACGGCGGGAGCAACCCTTGCTCTATCTGCAAACCAAGAACACCAATTCGCGCAAAAGAGAG
>JAZRFG010000041.1:0-1999 GCA_045661265.1 Eubacteriales bacterium | reverse complement strand
GACAAGGACAGCGCCTTCGTGGAAAACAAGTACACCGCGCCCGCACACATGGCGGGCCTGCCCGCTGTTATCGCCGCGGGCGTGCAGGTGATGGGCCCCGCCTTCTCGGACGGCAAGCTCCTCTCGCTCGCCGCACTTCTTGCAAAGGAGGGCAAATAAGATGAAGTTTGAAACCGTCATCGGCTTGGAAGTCCACGTGGAAATGGCGACCAAGTCCAAGATCTTCTGCTCCTGCTCCGCCGCGTTCGGCGGTGAGCAGAACGACCACGTCTGCCCCGCCTGCTGCGGTATGCCCGGCATGCTTCCCATCGTGAACAAAAAGGTGGTGGAACTGGGCATGACCGCGGGTATGATGCTGAACTGTCACATCAACCGCACCACGACCTTTGACAAAAAGAGCTACTATTATCCCGACCTGCCCGCCGCCTACCAGACGACGCAGTGGTTCGCCCCCGTTGCTGTGAACGGCACCGTGGAGATCGAGACCTCGAAGGGCAAAAAAGCGATCCGCATCAAGCAGATCCATATGGAAGAGGATGCGGGCAAGCTGGTACACGACGACTGGACGGATACCACCCTCGTGGACTTCAACCGCACGAGCGTGCCGCTCATTGAGATCGTGAGCCAGCCCGACCTTTCCTCTGCCGAGGAAGTGGTCGCATATTTGGAGCGTCTGCGCTCGCTGCTGCGCTTTGCAAAAGTGTCCGACTGCCGCATGGAGCAGGGCTCGATGCGCTGTGACGTGAACCTTTCCGTCCGCCCCGAGGGCAGCGATAAGCTCGGCGTTCGCACCGAGATGAAGAATATGAACTCGCTTTCCGCGATCGTGCGCGCCATCGAATATGAAACGGCACGCCACATCGACGCGATCGAGAACGGCACCGAGGTGCTGGTGCAGGAAACGCGCCGTTGGGACGACGTCAAGGGTAAGAGCTTCGCGATGAGAAGCAAGGAAACGGCGGGCGATTACCGCTACTTCCCCGACCCCAACATCATGCCCATCGAGATCGACGACACGTGGTACACGGACGTGCAAAACACGCTCCCCGAATTCCCCGAGGTCAAGAAGGCACGCTACACGGGTGAGCTGGGGCTCAGCGATTACGACGCCACGCTCCTTACCGACAGCCGCGCGCTGTGTGATTGCTTCGAGGGCGCGCTCGCCGTTTGCGGCAGCGCCAAGGAAGCGGCAAACTGGCTGATCACCGACTGTATGAACCTCTTAAATAAGCGTCAGATGACCGCCGACCAGCTCGCGGTGGACGGCAAGGCGCTGGGTGAGCTGATCAAGCTCGTCAGTGACGGCAAGGTCGGTCGCGGCAACGCGAAGAAGATCCTTGAGGTACTGTTTGAGCAGCAGATCGACCCCGCCAAGTACGCCGAGGAAAACGGCTTTATCGTGTCCAACGACACGGGGCTGATCGACAAGGTGATCAAGGAAGCGATCGCCGCTGACCCGAAGGCCGTTGCCGACTTCAAGGGCGGCAAGGAAAAGGCCTTGATGGCCCTGTTTGGCAAGTGCATGAAGCAGCTCAAGGGCAACTGTGACCCGCAGGTGCTTCGCACGATGCTGATCGACGAGATCAATAAGGCGTAAATTGAACAGAAAACCACCCTCTTTGCAGAGGGTGGTTTTTTTGCGGGCGACCAATGGTCGCCCCTACAAATTCCGCATACGTGCCACAACGGTATCAAAAAAACAGACCGCAGGAAATTCCTGCGGTCTGTTTTTAATTGTCCCAAAGGACGATCTCGCCCGTCTCGCGGGTCTTGTTCATATCAATCAGGCGCTGGTTCTCCGAGCCGCGGAAGCGCAGTCGGATGTTCTTTTTGGCAAGCACGAAGCGGCCGTCCACAAGGACGTCAAGCATTGCGAGCATCTCGTCGGTGACCTCGCAGCGCGCGCGGCTCTCGCCTGTCAGCTGCTCGAGCGTGTAGCCCGAATAGCACCAAATCGTCTTTTTTGGATACCGTTCCCGCACTTTTTTCAAAAACGGGA
>JAZRFG010000040.1:0-2581 GCA_045661265.1 Eubacteriales bacterium | reverse complement strand
TACGTTTTCTTATGAATGGTCGCGCAAGGCGGTGAAAAATTTCAATCTTCGCGTGCGCTCAGACGGGAGCGTGGCGGTGTCCTCTCCCACCCGTGTGACAAGGGAGCAGATCGAGGCATTTTTGCTCGCGCACCTGGATTTCATCAAGAAAGCACGCGAGAAAATCCGCGCGCATCGCCCCGCCGCGCCCTGCACGCTTGCCGCGGGGGACATACTCCCGATTTTTGGTAAAACGCATACCGTTTGTCTGCTAAATGCGAAAAAACACGATGCTTACACCGAAAAAGGCGTGCTATATCTCGCGCTGCCCGACCCGCAGGATGTGGGGGCGCGCGTGCGGTTGTTCTGGCGCTTTGCCACACGCGAGGTCGAGCGGGAAATGACCGCGCGCACCGCGCGCTACGCGCCGCTTTTCCTCGCACAGGGCGCGCCGCTGCCGCAGATCACGTTGCGGCGGATGAAAAGCCGCTGGGGCGCGTGCTACTACAAGCAAAGCCGCGTGTGCTACAACACCCATCTGATCTTTATGCCGCCCGAATGTCTTACCTATGTGGCCTGTCACGAGCTGGCGCACTTTACTCACCCCGACCACTCACGCGCGTTTTACGAGTGTCTTTCCCGCGTTTTGCCCGAGCACAAGGAATGGCGCAAGCACTTGCACAGCTTGCCCGTCCCGCGCGTGGAAATAGCGGAGAAATAAGAAAAAATCCCGACACGTGTCGGGATTTTTTGCTTAGAAGAAGAGCTCCACCACAAACACGGCGACGCACGCCGCGGCGGCGACGAGGGGGAGCTTGCAGCCCCGCAGCGAGAGCAGCATGGCGACGGCGAAGCCCGCCAGCGCCGACCAGATCACGGCGGTCGCCGTGAAGATCGCGGGCACCGTCATCACGGAAAGCGTGACATAGGGGACGTAGTGCAAAAAGGAGCGCACGGTGGTGTTTTTGATCTCGCGGCGAATGAGCACCAAGGGCAGCACGCGAATGAGATACGTCACGCCCGCCATCACCAGAATGGCAAGCAGAATACTGTTAATCGGCATCGCGCACCTCCTGTTCCTCCTTTACGGGGAAGAGCACGGCGGCGACAGCGGAGATCGCCACGGTGAGGAGAATGATGCGGAAGCCCTCGGAGAGCCAGTCCCACGCAAGGTGCTTGCACAAAAGCGAGAGACCCACCGAGCATAGCATCGATACGCCGACAAGCCCCGCGATCACGCGGCTCTTGCGCGCGGGCGGCAGAATGATGGCAAGGAACATCGCGTAAAGCGCGACGGAAAGGGCGCTGACAAGACCCGCGGGCAGGATACTGCCAAGCAGGGCGCCAAGCACTGTGCCCAGCGTCCAAGAGGGCGCCGCCACGGCGATCGCGCCGTAGCTGTAATAGGGCGAGAGCTTGTCCTCCACGCCCATCGAGATGCCGAAGATCTCGTCGGTGACGCCGTAGCCGATCAGCAATCGGTGCAGCACCGAGGTCTCGGGCGCGATCTTTTGCGAGAGTGAGCAGGACATCAGCAGATAGCGGATATTGATCACCAGCTGGGTGAAGGCGAGCTCCACGTAGGTGGTGCCCATGCCGAGCAGGGTAATGGCGGCGGCCTCGCCCGCCGAGGTGAGGTTCAGAAGGGACATCAGACCCGCCAGCGGTGTGGCGATCCCCGCGCCCACGGCCTTGATGCCCAGCGCAAAGGAAACGGCGAAATAGCCAAGTCCGATCGGGACGCCGTCGCGAAGCCCGCGCGCGAACCAAGTTCTTTTCGTTGCCATGCTGTCCTCTCCTTTTTTCAAAATACGCTACTATTGTAGCGCACGCGCGCGCGTTTGTCAAGAGAAAAAGAACGCACACAACCACAAAGATCTGTCGGGGCTTTGTTTATTTCATCGTGGTGACTAATTTTCTTGTGGAAATGCCTTGTGCGGTCGTCACAAACAGCAAGGCATCGGCATTTTTGGGGTTTAGGTCGCACAGTATCCCTCTGAAGGCAGAGGAAGGAAGGTCGATGCCGCCGTTTTGCCACATACATAAAACGTAGCGTAGTTGTGTGTCCTGCGCGGCGTTCAGCTTTTCGGTCAACGCCCGCTCGTCGCCTTTTTCCTCGGACAGCGCGTTATGGATGACGGCGCTGTACTCGTGTTCATTTGAGGAGAACAAAACGATCGCCTGCGTGTGCTCGCCTTTTTCTGCGTTTTTCAGCAGATCGTCTGCCGTCTTTTTCATGCGTTCAAGCACGGGGGTGTCATAGGGTGTAGTTGTTGTAAGCATAGGCGTGCCTCCTTTTTATGATATGCTCGTTGCAAGCGAAGATGGCGTGTTGAATTATCCGTGCCCGTTGTGCGATTTCCCCGTGCCGATGTCGGGGTTATCGTAAAGCCCCAACGTGATGCTGCCCTTGCCGTGCTTGCGATGGATCTCGGCGAGGGCATCCTCAACGGCTTCTTTCTTGGTGGGGAGCTCGGGATTTTGCGTGAAGATGTCCAGCTGCTCCTCGGTTTCCCCCGGTGGGACAAGCCCCGACGCCGTTACGGTCAGCGTGCGGATCGCGGTGCCGTAGCCCACGGCGGCGCGGATGAGCGCCATCGCG
>JAZRFG010000039.1:0-3875 GCA_045661265.1 Eubacteriales bacterium | reverse complement strand
GGCCGTAGGCCGCATATCGGGCGGCCGCAGGCCGCACGCAGGGCGAGCACCGCGAGCCCCACCGGCGCGTGGCGGGCAGTGACACGGCCGGCGACCATAGCCCGCTCGGGCTATTTTGGGGGTATATTGGGGGCATATTGGGGGTACATTGGGGGTAAAATACCCCCTTTTTACCCCCTTTTTTGGCGATAAGTGGCGCCAAAAATGGCGCCGTATGCAGCTAAAAGTGGGGTAAAAGTGGGGTAAAAGACCCCCTTTTATACCCCCTTTATGACCCCAAACCCCCGCGGCGGTTTTGGTATATCTAAACCCGCACGGCGGGGAGCGTAGCGACACAATGAAGGGTGTAAGATATACCGCGGCTTTGCCGCTCCGCCGCTTTGGTCGCCGTGCCGTGTCTGCGCCCGCCACGCGCCGGTGGGGCTCGCGGTGCTCGCCCTGCGTGCGGCCTGCGGCCGCCCGATATGCGGCCTACGGCCGCCGAATATGCGGCCTACGGCCGCCCTGCATGCGGCGGCTACGGCCGCCGCCGCAGGGTCCAAGGGGGTTCGATACTCCCGTGGACCGGGAGCGGACTACCTAACCCTCTCGAGGAGTATCTGCGGAGTCCTCCAAGCCTTTGCAAGGATCCCCAAAAGACCCCCGCAGACCTCTTTAAAACTAGCCAACCATTGCTCCCTTACTCGCAATCTGACTAATACATGATCCTCTTTGCGCTCTGCACCGGCAAATCCTAACCAAATGTCATAGTCGCACACACGGCATTCCCGCATGACCTTGAACCAAACCTCGCTCCCGTCTGGAGTTGCCTTGGTCTCAAACTGCCTGCGCCACATCCGAGCCGCCGCAAGTTTGTTCTCAATGGCTGCACCTTTGTTATTCTTCCATCCAAGGGACTCGTAGTAGGACCAGAATGCGTCTAACTCCTGCTGTACTGCATTACTACCAGTACTGCAAAAATAACCAAATACTAACCATCTCTCCCTCTTTTCGACCTCTTCCGGAGAAAGAGATGGAGTTGTAGTTGGGGTTGTAGTTGAAGTTGTAGTTGTAGTTGTAGTTGTATTTACTTCCACTCGCTGCGAGTCGCTGCCACTCGCTCCCACTCGCTGCCGTTGGCTCTTGGCATTGGCAGTATTACGGGCACACCTCTCGAGATACTTAGCTATATCACTATCAAGAGCTGGTCTGATCATAGCAAATACAACACGTTCCACCTCGTCGAGTGTTTTATCTGCATAACCATACAATACATACTCAACTGCCGCGTACAAAACAGTCTTCAACTGCCCGCGATTAAGAACTCCCTGAGCGCTCTCGTACCACTCCCTATTAATCAGAGCCGCGTTAGGTCTCCTATTGTTCGTCTCCATAGCTTGCCTCCTCTGCTCTACGCATTACCTCCTGCCGGATGTTGTCACGGCTGTCAGATATCGCAAAATACTCCTTATGTGCGCGTGCTCCATAGGGCCCGCCGCATGTATTCTCGTACACACTCATCAGAGTGTTATAGGCTTCATATGCTCGCGTTAGGTCCGCATATGATACCTGCTTGCAAAGGTCCTTTGTCATGATGGGAAATCTATAACACCTTGTGAAACATCTTCGAAGGCTACGCGCAGCATGAATTGAATAGCCGCTAGCCTATTGCTAAACCAGGAACCGCCCTTGGCAATTCTTCGGCCGTGCATAACTCGGTACTCGTCTAGTAGTACCTCGTTGTTCTTAAGTTGGTTAACTCGGTACGTTTCTTCTCCGATGACTACCTTACAAATCTCTACTTTGTCCATAAATCTGTTGTAAATTAGGGTTGCGGTTGGGACTATTCCCAAATCCGCTACAAAGGTACTACTTTTTTTTGATATATGCAAATAAATTTGCATTTTTTTACATTTTTTTTGCACTTTTTTACAATTACCTCGAGTTCCCCTAGGTACTAGCGTGTGGCTGCCACAAACCCGGACTATATACATACCAACCTCTGAACACCTCCTCGCTCCTCGGGCTCCTCGTGCCCTCGTCGCTCGGTGCGTTGCTCGGTGCCCTCACATCCGCGGCTCCTTGCGGGGTGTAACCCCTGCGGCGCGCCGCCCTATCGGGCCGCCATCGGCGCGCCGAGTGTAGCACATACCCTCGGCCGCTTATATTCTCCCACCCTTGCGGGGTTGCCGCCTTTCCTCTCGCCCTTGCGCCCGACTTGCGGCCGCTGCGGGTGCGCCCTCGCATCGCATTATACACCGCCATCTCGGGCGCATACTTTACCCGCGCGTTGCCGGCGGCCCCTCCCGTGTGATGGCTCGCCCTTTGGGGTGGCGCGTCTCCCCCTTGCGGGGGCGGCGGTCCCCCTCGCTTCGTTCGCGTTCGCTCTCTCTCTCTGTCGGGCTTCGCGGGGGGCGTGAACCCCCGCTTTGGTCGCCGCCGTCTCGGGTACCCTCCCCCTCGCCGTCGGGATTTCTGCCCTGCCGCCGGCCGGCCCTTGTGGCATGATGGCCGGCCGGCTGTCGATTGGTTGAGCCATCGCAGGGGCCGCCTGTTTCGGGTGTGCTTTTTTTCTTGGGCGCTTTCGGTCTCCTTTCGGGTCCTTGTGCCGTTCTATCGACCGCCTAGCATCCCACAAAACAACAACAGCGGCGGCATGCGATAGCAGCGGCCAAGGATCGACAAAGAGACCCGCCCAAGATAACAAAAAAGCCGCCCGACATCGGGCGACCTTTTTCTTTTGCGGGGTCCGCTTTTCGATTAGCTCGGAAGCTGTCCAAGAGGAAGGGCAGCAAACGTGCAATTCTCTTGGATGAGGTAGCGCTGAGAGCCAACAGTGCGGAACGGCAAGAAGGTCAGAACAAGGTAAAAACCGTGTTTCTCATCTTCTTGTGCGAAGGTGTAACCACTCTGAGACATACCAACCGAAGCCGGAGTCCCCACGGAGCCGGTGATGTTTATGGTCGAGGGGTCACCGGTACCAAACACCTCCGAAACCGGCGCACCAATTGCAGAGCCAGCAAACACACGAATAGCATCGTCAACCTCTCCAGTACCTGCGAGGGCCTTAGAAGGTACAACAACCACACCATCCATACCCTGCGCAAGGAGTTGGGTCATTAACTCAACACTCAAGGTAATAGATGCAGCAACTGCACCCTGCGCCGTTAACGGAGTAACCTCGATGGTACCGAATTCGCCATCGTACTTGCCCGACTTTGCATAGTTCTCGAGCATGTCGCAAATGAGAGCGTCCAACTCCGTTACAGGAGTGCGAAGACCCCAAACGTCATCATCCATCTTGATGTCGGAGAGGGCTTTTTTGGTCATTTGCGCAATAGCGAAATTGCGCATCATGCCGTTTTTGCGGTTGGCAACCGAATTGAACGCAGCCGTTGCAATAGCATTTGCGGTTTTGAACTCAGCGTTGTTCAAACGCGTGTTCGCGTACTCATCGGCAGTCTTTACTCGTGCGGAGAGACCTTGGTTAATCGAGCGGGAGATCCCGGTCTCGACTCCTTTGGTCTTGTAATAACTACGTTCACCAACTTTTCCGCGTATTTGGTGAATACCTAATTGTTTTGCCATAATTTAACCGATTTATCAACTACAACGTCTGCAAAAGTACTACATTTTATTGACATATGCAAGAGAGAGAGAGATTTTTTCGATATTTTGTATATTTTTTTTGCACTTTTCCGAAGTATACAACATTTTTTGCATGCTTTAATTACCTTTGTATGATGATGTGCGGCGCGCCGATGGCGGGAGCGGCGGGCCGCAGGGGTTACACCCCGCAAGGAGCCGCGGATGTGAGGGCACCGAGCAACGCACCGAGCGACGAGGGCACGAGGAGCCCGAGGAGCGAGGAGGTGTTCAGAGGTTGGTATGTATAT
>JAZRFG010000038.1:0-14744 GCA_045661265.1 Eubacteriales bacterium | reverse complement strand
GTGAGGAACTCGTTGGCGGAGTACACGCCCTTATAGGACTCGCCGGGGATACCCATGAAGTTGGGCAGACCCGCGCCGGAGCCCACGAACACGGCCTCAAAGCCCATCTCGAACAGCTCGTCGATGGTAAGCGTCTTGCCGATGACCACGTTGGTCTCGATCTTCACGCCAAGCGCCTTCAGACCCTCGACCTCCTTGGCTACGATAGCCTTGGGAAGACGGAATTCGGGAATACCGTAAACCAGCACGCCGCCTGCGGTGTGCAGTGCCTCAAATACAGTGACCTCAAAGCCGGCCTTGGCAAGATCACCTGCGCAGGTAAGACCGGAGGGGCCGGAGCCAACGATAGCCACCTTGTGGCCGTTGGACGCGGGACGAACGGGTGCCTCGGTGCAGAAGGTGTTGTGCCAGTCAGCAACAAAGCGCTCCAGACGACCGATACCAACGCTCTCGCCCTTGATGCCGCGCACACACTTGGACTCGCACTGCGTTTCCTGGGGGCACACACGGCCGCAAACTGCGGGCAGAGAGGAGGACTTGGTGATGATCTGGTACGCACCCTCGAAATCACCCTCCTTGATCTTGGTGATGAATTCGGGAATGTGGATCTTAACAGGGCAGCCCTGTACACAGGGCATATGCTTGCAGTTCAGGCAGCGGTTTGCCTCGTCAATGGCAGCCGCCTCAGAGTAACCGAGTGCGACCTCCTGGAAGTTGCGCGCGCGGACCTTCGCGTCCTGCGTGGGCATTTCGTTGCGCTTAAGAGCCATATTTGCCATAATTACTGCACCTCTTTCTTAAACAGATTGCAGGCAGCCTCGTGTGCGTGACGCTCGAAGTCCGCGTACATTCTGCCTCTGGACATTGCTTCGTCAAAATCGACCTCATAGCCGTTGAAGTCAGGGCCATCTACACAAGCGAACTTGGTGACCTTCTTGCCGTCAACGTTGAGCGTCAGGCGGCAGCCGCCGCACATGCCGGTGCCGTCGATCATCACGGGGTTCATCGAAACGGTAACAGGCGTACCAAAGGGCTTGGCCGTTGCCACAACGAACTTCATCATGATCAGGGGGCCGATGGTGATGATCATATCAAACTTTTCGCCAGCCTCCAGCATTTCCTTCAGGGGCATGGTCACGTTGCCGTGCTCGCCGTAGGAGCCGTCGTCAGTCATCACGCGAAGCTTATCCGAGCAAGCGTTGAACTCGTCCTCCAGGATCAGAAGATCCTTGTTACGGAAGCCGATGATGCTGGTCACCTCAGCACCCATCTCGTGAAGTGCCTCAGCAATAGGCATTGCGATGGCACAGCCAACGCCGCCGCCCACGATGCAGACCTTCTTAAGGCCATTGAGATGCGTGGGTTCACCAAGGGGGCCGACGAAATCCTGAATGTAATCGCCCGCTTCCTTATGTGCCAGCTTTTCAGTGGTGCCGCCAACGACCTGGAAGATGATCTTCACGCCGCCCTTAACGGGGTCCACACCTGCCACAGTGAGGGGGATACGCTCGCCGCTCTCATCCACGCGCAGAATGATGAACTGACCGGGCTTTGCCTTGTTGGCAACCAGGGGTGCCTCGATCCACAGCTGGATCACAGTGGGATTCAACACTTTCTTGTCTAAAATCTTATACATACTTTCCTCCATATTTTAAAATGGAACTTGCCCTTTGGCAACTTGCATTTTTAATACAATTTATATTATATAATATAGCATATTTTCTGTCAAGCGGTATTCCTTAAATATTGCAAATACCGCACAAAACGCGATACGTAGCCGGAAGGAGTATTGCCCGACACGTATTTGATCCGCTACTTCAAAAGTGGAGATCAGTTCTTTTTGCCCTTCACGTAGTCCACATGAAGCAGCTCGTGTGCGCGATCCTTGATGATCTTCTTGTACACAGAACTGACCACGGGATTCTCCTCTGCACGGCGAATGCTAAGCATTCTGTCAGAGTCGTAAAGGCCCTTGCTTCTCGCGCTCTTGGCGTCACCCGCATAAGGCTGACCGCCGCCGTTGATGCAGCCGCCGGGACAAGCCATGATCTCGATGAAATCGAAATGCTCGCCCTCGCGCACGCGCTCCAGCACGCTCTCAGCGTTGCCAAGACCGCTGACCACGGCGATGTGCAGCTTGCGCTCACCGTAGTTGAGGTAAAGCTCCTTCACACCATCCAGACCGCGCTGACCCGCATTGGCGACCTCGAGCAGTGCCGCACGGGACTTGTTCTCGGACACGCGGCGCAGCACCGCCTCGGTCACACCACCGGTAACACCGAAGATCACACCCGCACCGGAAACGGCACCAAAGGGCATGTCCACGGCCTCGGGCTCCAGCTCGTCGAACGAAAGGCCCGCCTCCTTGATCATCAGGATCAGCTCCTGCGTGGTGATCACGGCATCCACGTCGCGCTCACCGTCCTTTTTGAACTCGGCTCTGTCCGCCTCAAACTTCTTGGCGGTACAGGGCATCACGGCCACGTGGAACATCTTCTTCTCAGCATCCTTGTTCTGGTCCTTCACAAGCGAGCCCACCATCTGCATGGGAGAGCGGCAAGTGGAGATATTCTCAAGGAAGTCGGGATGCTTCTTCTCTGCAAACTGGATCCAACCGGGGCAGCAGGAGGTGATAAGGGGCAGCTTGCCGCCCTTTTCCAATCTTTCGATGAACTCCGCGCTCTCCTCGATGACGGTAAGGTCTGCACCAAGCGTGGTATCATAGACCTCGTCAAAGCCCATACGACGCAGCGCAGCAACGATCTTGCCCATCACGTTCTCGCCGTCCGCGCACTTGAGCTCCTTGCCGATCGCCACGCGCACGGCGGGAGCGATCTGCACGCTGGTTCTGAGCTGGGGGTTATCCAATGCGGCCCAAACGCTCTTGACGTGGTTCTTGACCACGATAGCACCCGTGGGACAAACCGCCGCGCACTGACCGCAGCCCACGCAAGGGGACTCTGCAAGGGGCATGCCAAAGGCAGTGCTGATCGTCATATTCGAGCCGCGGTGTGCGAAGTCGATCGCACCAACGTGCTGGATCTCGTTACAAACGCGCACACAGTCGCCGCACAGAATACACTTGCCCGCGTCGCGGGTGATGCACACGGAGGACTCGTCCTCGCCCTTGGTAGACTTGGCGCGGTTCGGGAAGCGAACGCCCTCGATATTGAAGCGCATTGCCAGATCCTGCAGCTTGCACTTATTGTTGTTCTCACAGACCGTGCAGTCGCGACAGTGGTTGGCAAGCAGGAGCTCGAGAATGTTCTTGCGATAACGGCGCAGACGCTCGGTGTTCGTTCTCACCGAGGCGCCGGCCTTGGGGGGCGTCGAGCAGGCAGCGTCAAGACCGCCCCACTCGTTCTCCACCATACACATACGGCACGCGCCGTACACCGACAGCTCGGAGTGGTAGCAGAAGGTGGGCATCTTCACGCCGATCTTGCGGCACAGCTCCAGAATATTCTTCTCGCCCTCGATCTCAACGGGGATCCCGTCGATGGTCATATATTTCTTTTCACTCATGTTCTTAACCCTCCTTGATGGCCTTGAAGCGGCAGGTTTCCACGCAAGCGCCGCACTTCACGCACTTGGCACCGTCAATGGCAAAGGCAGCCAGCTTCTTGCCGGGCGCAATATAATCGGTACGTTCGATCGCGCCCACGGGGCACTTCTTAGCGCAAGCACCGCAGCCGATGCACGCGTCGCGCTCAATAAAGATCTTCTTGAGCTTCTGGCAAGCACCCGCGGGGCAACGCTTCTCGTAAATGTGCGCCTCGTACTCGTGGCGGAAATTCTTGATCGTGCTGACCACAGGCGAGGAAGCGGACTTGCCAAGGCCGCAAAGCGCCGTGGCGGAAATGGTCTCGGCAAGCTCCAGCAAAAGCTCGATGTCGCCGTCCTGACCCTCGCCGGCTACGATGCGCTCCAGGATCTCAAGCATACGCTTGGTGCCCTCTCGGCAGGGGACGCACTTGCCGCAGGATTCGTTCTGCGTGAAGTTCATAAAGAAGCGAGCAACCTCGACCATACAGCTCTTGGAGTCCATGACCACAAGACCGCCGGAGCCAATCATAGCGCCGACCTTTTTAAGCGTATCGAAGTCAAGGGGAAGATCCAGATGCTCCTTGGTCAGGCACGCGCCGGAGGGGCCACCGATCTGCACGGCCTTAAATTCGCCGTCACCGCGCATACCGCCGCCGATATCGAAAATGATCTTGCGCAGGGTGGTGCCCATCGGCACCTCGATAAGGCCGGTGTTTCTGATGTTACCCGTGAGGGCAAACGCCTTGGTGCCGGGGCTCTTTTCCGAGCCGTAGCCGCGGAACCAAGCGGCACCGTTCGTGATGATGGACGCCACGTTGGCATAGGTTTCTACGTTATTCAGGCACGTGGGCTTGTCGAAAAGGCCCTGCTCTACGGTTCTGGGGGGCTTTACGCGGGGGAAGCCGCGCTTGCCCTCGATAGAGGCGGTCAGCGCCGAGCCCTCGCCGCAGACGAACGCGCCCGCACCACAGTTGATGTGCATATGGAAGGAAAATCCGGTGCCGAGAATGTTGTCACCCAGAACACCGAGCTCCTCGGCCTGTGCGATGGCGTTTCTCAGACGTCTGACGGCAAGCGGATACTCTGCGCGCACGTAGATATAGCCCTCGGTTGCGCCGCAGGCGATGCCCGCAATGATCATACCCTCCAGCATTCTGTGGGGGTCACCCTCCATGATGGAGCGATCCATGAACGCGCCGGGGTCGCCCTCGTCGCCGTTACAGACCACGTACTTCTGGTCTGCCTTCTGGCGCTTGACCTGCTCCCACTTTCTGCCCGCGGGGAAGCCACCGCCGCCACGACCGCGCAGGCCGGACTCGGAGATCTCGGAAACGATCTCGTCGGCGTTCATATCAAACAGCGCCTTCTCAAGGGCAGCATAGCCGCCGATGGCAATATACTCGCGGATCGAGTCCGCGTCGATCTTGCCGCAATGCTCCAGCACCATGCGGGTCTGCTGACGGTAGAACGGGATCTGCGACTGCTCGCGATAGATCTCACCATCGCGCTTGTAGGCAAGACGGTCAATGCACTCGCCCCTCTCGATCGTCTGCTCGACGATCTCGGCGCAGTCCTCTACCTTGACCTTGGTGTAAAGCCAGCCCTGGGGCTCGATGCGGACAAGCGGGCCCATCTCGCAAAAGCCGTGGCAGCCACTCTTCTTCAGACCGATGCCGGGGGAATGGGGATCCTCCATAAGACCGATCTCAACAGGCAAGCCCTTTTGCTCGATCAGCGCCTTCAGGGTGTCGAAAATATTCAGCGAGCCGCCTGCCACGCAGCCGGTGCCCGCACACACGATGATCTTCTTTTTCTGGGCGGCGTAATCCTTTTCTGCCTTTGCGCGGTAAGCCGCCAGCTCTGCTCTATTATTCAGCATCTGCAATCTCCTCCTTCAGCTTTTTGAGAAGCTCCACGACCTTGTCGGGATTCATTTCGGGGTGTACCACGTCATTGACGGTGATAACGGGCGCAAGGCCGCACGCGCCAAGACAGGAAACCGTTTCCACGGTGAAATTGAGGTCGTCCGTGGTCTTCTTGCTCTCGGAAAGGCCCAGCTCGCTGCGCAGCTTTTCCAGAATCGGGATCGATCTTCTCACGTGGCACGCGGTGCCGTCACAAACCTTGATGACGTACTTGCCCTTGGGCTCCAAAGAGAAGTTTTCGTAAAAGGTTGCAATACTGTATATCTGTGCCTCACCCATCTTCAACTGCTTGGAAAGAATGGGGAAGACCTCACGGGGAAGATAGTGATAGACCTCCTGGATCTCCTGCAGAATGGAAATGATGTCCACCTGCTTGTAGCCGTGCTTTTCCAGGATCTCGTTCACTGCGCTGAAATCAAGTTGTACTGCCATTGTTTTTCTCCTTTTTCGTTTATAAACTCTTGTTCTTTAACCTTGCTAGTGCAACATATACATATATGATCAAAGATTGCAAAATTGTTCGTTCGCACGCTTGTGCGCGCATCACACGTAATCCGCGCAACGCCTTTGGGCGAGCATCGCGCGGCATTTTGCCGTATTTATTCACTTTATTATATCATAAAACTTTATCCTTGTCGAGAGCTTTTTTGAAAATCAACAAAATCCCCCGCCCAAATATGCCTTTATTCGCCTATTTTGAACAAATTTATTCACATTTTGTTCTTTTTTTCGAAATCCTATGTACAAATTTCGTTTTTTGTGTATAATATTGTCTTGTATGAAAACTATCTTGACACATGGAGTGAATTATGAAAGAATTTTTTGGCTGGGACGGCTACGCGCGAGAGGCGCAGGGCTTTCTTTCCTGGCAACACCTTTTATTTGTGACGTCCTTGATGATAGTGATGGTCGCTCTTGCCGTGTGGCTTGGGCGCCGCTATCGCCACTGTGAGCAGGCAAAAAAGAACCGGGTCCTCGTCTGGGCCGCCATTCTCATCGACGGCTTCGAGCTATTCAAGATCCTCATCTGCGGCCTGCGCTCTGACGACCCGCTATTCTGGACAAGACTGCTGCCGCTCTTCCTTTGCAGCATCCAGCTGATCACCATTCCCCTCGCCGCCTTTTGTCGGGGACGCATCAAGGACGCGGCGCTGGATTTCGTGTTCATCTTCGGTATTCTCGGCGCGGTGCTCGGCACCTACGGCGCGGGACAGAATTACAATGCCTATCCCGTGCTTGGCTTTGACAACATGGTATCCGGCATCACGCACGCCATTTCCGGCTTCGCCTCGCTTTACATCGCTGTGTCCGGCATGGTCAGCATGAAAAAGAAGAACTTTCCCATCTGCGTTTCAATCCTCAGCGGCTTTTGTATCGCGGCCTACCTTGCCAATATCCTGGTGCCGGGCGGCTACAACTATATGTTCCTGATGGCAGGCGACGGCACGCCCTACGACATCTTTTTCAACCTGGTCAACGGTCATCCCGTTCTCTATCCCACAATCGTGGTGCTGCTGTTCTTTATTTACATCGTGACGTTCTATCACGCTTTTTATTTCATCAACAGAAAACGCGCTGCAAAGGCGCAGAAATAACGAAAACGGTCTTGAAGCGCGCTTCAAGACCGTTTCGCTTTTTGCCACAGGCATCACAACATATTTAGTATATCACATTTTTGCACGCTTGTAAAGGGGTTTTCTCGTCATTTGAAACAATTTCTTTGTTTTTTACAAAAGAATATTGTAAACTTTGTACAGTTTGGATATTGCATTTCCCGCACAAGTGTGATATACTAAAGTCAAGAAAAGGAGGTACAGACCAATGAACATCTGAACCACCGACCTTACCAAGCACCCTTTCGTGTGAGTGAATTCGGATCCACGGGGGATCCTGCAAGGGTCTTGTCAAAGGTCAGACATTCGCCTTTGAAAGCCACACAAACGAAAACACAAAACGGTATTCTTGTTAAAGAATGAAGATGATGAATTTGTAGGTTTGGTTGTTGTGAAGCGCCAAAAAGGTAGATCAAAGAAAGAGAGGATACACAAAAGATGTTAGATATCAAGAACGAACAGAAATGACCCTTGATCACGGGCTTACAACCGCGGTCAAGGGTCATTTCTCTTTTTTCTTGATTATTCCCCGCGTTTATGCTATACTGATGCTATCACAGAAAAAAAACGAGGTCGCTATGTTAACCAAAAACGAGCTTTTTGCCCAACTTCGTATAATGGGAGCGCCGCAGGACGGCGTGGTGCTGATGCACAGCGCCTTTCGCACCGTGGGCGAGGTGCAGGGCGGAGCCGAGGGCTTTCTTGACGCCCTGATCGAATATTTCACCGCCAACGGGGGCCTGTTTTGCGTCCCCACGCACACCTGGCACCACCTGGGCACGGACGCCATCACACTGGATCTTTTGCACCCCGAAAGCAATCTGGGTGTGATCCCCACCCTGGCAGCCAAGCGAGCGGACGGTGTGCGCTCGGAAAATCCGTGCCACTCGATGGTCGTGTTCGGCGAGCGTGAGCGCGCCCTTTCCTTTGTGCGGGACGACGCATTCGTAAAAACGCCCACCGCCCCTGAGAGCTGTTACGGCAAGCTTTACCGAGAAAACGGCCACGTACTGCTTGTCGGCGTTTCACAAGCCAAGAACACCTTTCTGCACACCGTGGACGAGATGCTGGGCGTCCCCGACCGCATGGACGACACCCCCATTCAAACCACCGTCAGACGCGAGGGGGGCGAGATCCTCACCCGCGAGCTGACGCTGTTCAAATGCAGTACCACCGAGGATATCTCCGAGCGCTTCCCCAAATACGAGGTCGCCTTCCGCTATCACGGCGCGATCACGGACGGGCGCGTGGGACGCGCCCCCGCCCAGCTTTGCAGTGCCGTGAAAATGAAAGAGGTCGTGGAGCTGATCCTCTCCCGCGCGGGCGGAAAAGACCCGCTTGGGGACGAGGTGCCGATCCCACCGAAATGGTTTTGCACCGAAGGCGTGTAAGCGTGCAAATCTGGGAAATAATATAACACAACTTATTGACACAATGCGGCAAAAGTGTTAGAATGATAGTGTCAGACCCCAATCTTTCAAAAGAGGTACAAAATTATGGCTAAAAGCGTAAAAGACATTCTGAAGCTTATCTCCGAGCACGGCATCAAGATGGTGGACTTTAAGATGGTGGACATCAACGGTCAGTACCGTCACGTGACCATTCCCGCCGAGAACTTCTCTGAGGACACCCTCAAAAGCGGCATCGGCTTCGACGCCTCCAACTACGGCTATGCCGTGGTGGAAAAAAGCGACATGGTCTTCATTCCCGACCCCGACACCGCTGTGATCGACCCGTTCTGCTCGATCCCCACCCTTTCGATGAGCGGCAACGCCATGATCATCGACTATCCCGAAAACAGACCCCTGCCCCAGTATCCCCGTAACATCGTGCGCGCCGCCGTTCAGTATATGAAGGATATGGGTGTGGCCGACACGATGAACATTCGGGCCGAGTTCGAGTTCTATCTGTTCGATCAGGTGGGCTGGGAGGTCAGCGGCCGCGAGGTCAGCGCCACCGTCGACGCGCAGCAGTCCTACTGGAACAGCGCAAGCGAGGGCCTTGGCGTGGTCGTGCCCAAGCAGAAGAACTATCACATCGCCAAGCCCTTTGATACCTCCTACGAGTGCCGCAGCGAAATGTGCATGCACATGAAGGACGCCGGCATCGAGATCAACTATCATCACCCCGAGGTGGCTGCCTCCGGCCAGTTTGAGATCGAGCCCCAGCTCGGCGAGGTCGTCCATATGGCTGACGCCACGATGATGATCAAGTATATCATTCACAACACCGCGCTGAAGTACGGCAAGAGCGCAACCTTTATGCCCAAGCCCATCTATGGCGAGGCAGGCAGCGGTATGCACGTGCATATGCTTCTGTTCAAGGACGGCCAGCCCGTATTTGCCGGTGGCGATGACGATTACGCGCACCTTTCCAAGGAAGCCCACTACTTCATGGGCGGCCTGCTCAAGCACATCGCTTCCCTTTGCGCCATCACCAACCCCAGCACCAACTCCTTCAAGCGTCTGGTGCCCGGCTTCGAGGCACCCGTTACCGTGGGCTACGCGACCTCCAACCGTTCTGCGGTCATTCGTATTCCCGCCTACGCCAAGTCCCCCGACAAGCGCCGCTTCGAGCTCCGCAACCCCGACGCGACCTGCAATCCCTACTTCTGCTACGCCGCCATTCTGATGGCAGGCCTTGACGGCATCAAGAACAAGATCGATCCCGCAGCCGAGGGCTGGGGTCCCTACGACTTCAACCTTTACAACCTGCCCGAGGAGGAAAAGAAAAAGCTCAAGGGTCTGCCCACCTCCCTCCCCGAGGCGCTGGATGCCCTGGAGGCAGACAACGACTACCTCACCGCAGGCGGCGTTTTCCCCAAGGAATTGCTCACCAAGTTCATCGCCACCAAGCGTGCCGAGTGCGCCGAGCTTTCCAAGATCCCCCACCCCGCAGAATTCGACAAGTACTACAACCTGTAAGACAGCAAAAAAGAGCGGCTCTGCCGCTCTTTTTTGCTGTGCGCCTTGACAATTGCTAGCGCGCTTGCTATACTATAAAGGACACAAAACACCGCGCCACGCGCCAAAAGGGTGGCAAACGGGTGTGATTTTCAAGGAGGTCATATGAAGCTTTTGAAATTTTTCTCACAGCTCACTGCCCTGGAATGGGCGCTGTGGCTTTGCTCGCTTACGGGCACGCTTATCTGCACGCTTCTCTCCCCCGAATTTCACCTCGTCAGCACGATCGCTTCGCTGGTTGGCGTCACCGCGCTGATCTTCCTTGCCAAGGGTGCCTGGCAGGGGCAGATCCTGATCATTCTTTTCGCCACGCTTTACGGCATCGTGTCCTTTGAGCAGCGCTATTACGGTGAGATGATCACCTATCTTTGCATGACGCTGCCGATGGCGACTTTCTGCCTGATCTCCTGGCTGCGCCACCCCTACAAAGCCACCAGCGAGGTACAGATCAACTCGCTTCGCAAAAAGCATCTGCTGATCCTGTGCCCCCTCACCGCCGCGATCAGCGTGGCGCTCTACTTTCTGCTGGGCGCACTCGGCACGCAAAATCTGCCGATCAGCACGCTCTCCGTCACCACCAGCTTTTTCGCAGCCTCCCTCACCTTTCTGCGCACCCCCTATTTCGCCCTTGCCTATGCTGTCAATGACGTGGTGCTGATCACGATGTGGCTGATGGTCGCCAAGCACGCCCCCGCGTACTACTCTATGGTGATCTGCTTTTGTGTCTTTCTCGTCAACGATATGTACAGCTTTTACAACTGGCTCCGTATGCGTCGCCGCCAGCGGGCGCAAAGGTTGCACGACCCATTCTAAAAAGAAAACGCCGAGCTTCCTCGGCGTTTTTTTATACCGTTATGACACTTATTTGCTCTTGCGGAAGACACCGCGCGCCTTGTCAAACGCGGGGTTGTAGGCATAGAAGTTTTTGCTGTCCATTCGGTCCTGTGCCACGCGCAGCGCATCGCCGAAGCGCTGATAATGCACCAGCTCCCGCTGGCGCAGGAATTTGATCGGCTCACGCACGTCGGGGTCGTCGGTAAGACGCAGGATATTGTCATAGGTCGTGCGCGCCTTTTGCTCAGCGGCAAGGTCCTCGTTCAGATCCGTGATCACGTCCCCCTTGACACCCACGTATTTCATATCGAAGGGCACGCCCGACGCCGCCACGGGATACACGCCCGTGGTGTGATCCACAAAATAGGTGGCGAAGGGGCTGTTCTTGATCTGTTCCTCGCTGAGGTTGCGCGTCAGCTGGTGCAGGATCGCCGCCACCATCTCCAGATGCGCCAGCTCCTCGGTGCCGACATCGGTGAGGATCCCCTTGATCTCGTCATAGGGCATCGCATAGCGCTGGTGCAGATAGCGCATCGATGCTGCCAGTTCCCCATCGGGGCCACCGAGCTGGCTGATGATCACCTGCGCGAGCTGGGGGTTGGGGTTCTTGATCTTGACTGGATATTGCAATTTTTTGTCATAAATCCACATAGCTACTCTCCTTTATCGGCGTCAGTTGGCATCGGGCTCCCAGGGCCAGGGGCCCTTTACCCATTCCCAACCATCGGTCTGCTCCTCCCACGCCGTTGTGGGTCCGCAGCTCGCACGCACTGCCTCGGCAAGCATCTTGCGCTCCTTGAGCAGACGCTTGTGATATTCCAGTGCCTTCTTGCAATCGGGATAGACGTCCAGATACAGTGTGGTCTCCACAATGGCGAAATCCACCGCCTGCAGCTTTCTTTTCAGCATCTTACAGTTGCTCTCGCGCGTGCCGTTATTCGGCACCGTGTTGCGGTCAATCACGGGGCACACCTCCCAAAAAGGGGAATTCCAGCTCCTTGAAGATGGTCCCCCGACCGTGACCCATCTCATTGTCGTAAAGGTCACGCCATTCCTGCGCGGGAGAGTATACCATCGCCAAGTGGCGCGCGCCGTGCGGGCAGGGCACGCCAGCATCGGGACGAGGCATCTGCTCCCCCATCAGGTGCAGGATCAAATTTTCGTCATACATATCGCTTCACCCTTCCAAAGCTTATCATAGGGCGCAATGGCGCCCGTTAGCAGTATATGCTTGATTTTTGCGTTTTGTCGAATTTTGCAAAAAACGCTACTGCGCTTGCTTTTGCACCCGTTTTGTGTTATACTGGTGACAAAAGGGGGGATAACAATGCCAAAAAGCGAACAGATTCTTTCCCGTATGGAAGAGCTCGCGGGACGCCTCGGGTACGATTATCACGATCTTTCCTATCTCGCGCAGGCGATGTACTGCGAGCGTGAAGAGGGACGGTTTAATTACACCAACGATGCAATGGCGACCGTGGGAGACGCGGTGCTGAAGCTGATCTGGTCCGAGCTTTTTTACAGCATGGGACTGGACAAGGACGAGATCACGCGGCGCAAGGCGAATATGGAAAACAACCGCACGCTCAAAAATCTCTGCGACGCCGTAGAGGTACATCACTTCGCCTACAACGACCGCTATTTTGCCACCGAGGCACCGAAGCACAAGCCCCTGCCCCATTACGATCACGACTTTTACATCGAGGCCATCGTCGCCGCCATCTATCAGGATCGCGGCCTTGCCTATACGCGCGAGTGGGCGATCCGCTTCTGGGAGGCGCACGAGGACGCCATCGTCGAGGTCAAACGCTAAAAAGCCCCCGAACGGGGCGAGAAAAGAGGACTTATGTTAAAGACCTTTCTGGCCGTGCTCGCCGTCGGCAGTATTCTGGCATTCGCCGCATACGGCATCGACAAATCAAGGGCAAGACGCGGCGCGTGGCGCATTTCCGAGCGAGCGCTGCTGCTTCTGGGCTTTTCCTGCGGCGCGGTGGGGGCGCTTGCCGCCATGAAGCTGTTTCACCACAAAACAAGACACTCTTACTTCTATTTCGTGAACGTTTTAGGGCTTTTGTGGCAAATGGCACTGGTGTGCTATCTTGCCGCGAGCGGGCTTGTATAAAAGATTGGGCGGCTTGCGATAGCGCAAGCCGCCCAAATGTTTTTGGAATATCTTTCAGATTACTGCACGGTGGGAACGGTGAAGGGCACCTCGTCATAGGAGATGCGGACCACCATTTCGTAGTCATCCTTTTCAAACACGATCTTTACAAGCTTATCGTCCTCGAAATAAACCTTAACGCTGTCGTACACCTTATCGATCTGATCGACCTCACCGTTGAGGTCTCTGAAGAACACTGCTTCGATAAAGCTACCGCCGTAGTACTTACCCTGCTCGCTGTAATCCAGATCGTCTACGAAATCAATGTTGTAAATCAGCGCTGCAAGCGTGTACATACGTGCCGTATAGCGATCTTCCGTGTACTGGTTCGTAACCTTCACCCAAGTGGTGTTATTGTGCTTATAATACTGGTAAGGTGTGTTATTCTCAAGCGTCCAATACCAATCGTTATCTCCGGTGCTGTCCACATTTTCAAAGATAGTGGTGCCGTCATAGGTATAGGTTCCCTTGACACCGGCGCCAATGAGCTCATAATCACCGTCGATATCAAGCGTGTACTTGGTCACGCCCTCCAGGCTCATGATATCTGCCGCATCACCTGCGTTTACCGTGGTCTTGGGCTGATACTGCACGTAGGTGGTTTTCTTTTGCTCACACTTCGCGCAAACGTATTCCACAATACCCTGGGCGTCCTTCGTAGCCTCTTGTACAACGGTGCCCTCGCCAAACTCGTGATCCTCCATATAGGCCTTGCCGCAAACGCAAGCCCAGGTGTGCTTCGTGTCCGTCTTTACGGAGATCTCGTAAGCGTGCTCGGCCTTGTCCAGCTCCTCAGAGCAAGTGTCGGCGTCACAATCCTTCCAGTGGTGGGTTTCGTTGTTCTGCCAGTAGTCTGTGGGGGAATGCTCGTGCTCATTGCAAGCAGTCAACAAAGCGCCCATGCTAAGACACATGCACAGCGCAAGTAAAAGGGAGAAAAACTTTTTCATGATGAACTCCTTAATAAAGTATTTTCGGCAGGTGTTTGCCACCCTTGCCAAAGCAAGCGCCGCCAGGTGTGTACCGAATGCGCTACCCGACGTTACCTTTATTATAACAGCATACCGCAAAAAAATCAAGAGAGTTTTACTCTTTTTGTGAACATTTTTGTTTTTTATAACAAGCGGCGCGGTATGCCATCTTTCAGCAAGCGGGCTTTGATAAAAGCGCCACCGAAAACCAAATCGACAAAGACCGAAGCCGCCAAAGGAAATTGATGACAAAAAGCGCTCGAAGGCACGACGGCGTATACCAATACGCCAAGGGGCGTCGGGGGCTTTTTAGTCCAAAGATCGAAGGCGCAAAAAAGGGAGCCGTCCGGCTCCCTTTTTTTATTATTGTGCGCTCTTTTTCAATTCCAGATCCAACCAGATAAGGCCCATCTCGAAAGCGGCGTGCATGCCCTTCTTCTGACCCTGCTTGATGATCTTGTTGGGGTCCTTGGCGTCCACGATCTGCAAAAGCACCGTGTCAGGCGTCTTGTCTGCGCCCTCGCCCGTGTAGGACATGATCTCCAGCACCAGCACGCAGGGATCGTTGTTCAGATCGCCGTAAATGATCGTATTTTCCTCTCTTACAAGGGGCTTGCCCTGATACATCAGGTACTTGCCCTCTACCATTTTTCTATCGTCAGCCATGGTTTGCCTCCTTGCTCATACTCGTTGAGATATAGTATACCATAATTTTGAAGAAAAGTCAATGC
>JAZRFG010000037.1:0-5561 GCA_045661265.1 Eubacteriales bacterium | reverse complement strand
TGCTTGCGGGAAATCATCAACCCCGTAGGGGCGACCATTGGTCGCCCGCCATCCGCGACACATTTCGCGGCGACGCACAAACGGCGGGAGCAACCCTTGCTCTATCTGCAAACCAAGAACACCAATTCGCGCAAAAGAGAGGTTTTGTGATGATGGAAGAAGAAAAAAATCTCCCCGCGCAAGAGGGGAAAACCGATACCGTTGTGGGGGATAATGCCGAAAACATGGCAAAATCGCCCTCAAAAAGAAAAACCAAGGAGAAAAAGGCGCGTGCGCCGATGTCCCCGCGCACCAAAAAGCGCGTGATCACGGTGGCCATCGTGTCCGGCGTTTTGCTGCTGGCACTGATTGGCGGCATCATTGCCGCGGCGATCATCAACAACCGCCCGCCCGAGTTTTCCAAGGTGCGCGAGCGCTTTGAGATGCTGATCGAGAAATCGCAAACGCTCAACAACGTTGTGTTTGGAGAGGGCCTTCCCACCTACCGACGCGTCACGCGTGACATCAAAAGTCACACCTTCGAGTTCAAGGGCAAAGAGGAAAGCATTCGCTACTTCACCTTTTCGGACGAAGAATACGGCACCGTGATCTCCTACGAGTATCAGATCCGCCGCATGGAGGGTCAGACCAACGCGGACGGCGTGAAGATCTATACCATTTATGACGCGGAAACGGGCGGTGTGCTCCCGCAATACAAGCAGGGCGCGGCGCGCTTTGCACAGCGCACGAGGACGCCGATCGAGGGCAAGGACGTGCTTCACCAAAGTGAGAATTACTACTACTACGCCCTGCCGAATTACGAGAACCCCGATATCGCGTACGATAGCGTCGTGTACACGGGGCGCGAGGACGAGAATTACGACTACGTCCGCTTCGACAGCCCCTACAAAAGCACCGACGAGATCCAAAAGGCGCTGGCCGAGGTCTACGCAAACGACTATATGGGCCCGCTTTACGAGATCCTGTTCACGGGTGCGATTGGAGGCATGAACGACGTTTACCAGCCCGTTTATACCGATTTTACGGACGCCGACACCGCCACGACCTACCTGATGAAGGCGAACAACAAAACCATTTGGAAGTGGAAGTCGCTGCGCGTGCTGACCTTTGATTTTTCCACGATGCAGATGCTGGAGGACGAGAGCGACGCGAACAGCGTCCTTGTCACGGTGCAGTATGCGGAAGAGGGGAAAGACGGCGTGCAGCAGATGACCGTCGGCTTTGCGAGGGAGAATGACAACTGGTACCTCAACAGCGCCACCTATTAAAAATCGCGCCTTGCGCGCAAGGAAAGGATGCCGAAGCGAGCCGCTTCGGCATCCTTTTTCGTCACGTACCCGCGCCCGCGCCCGTGTTTTGTATATAAATATAAGAATTTGTTGTAAAATAGATGTGCTCCCCTTTACAAGCGCGCACAATCGTGTTATAATGTGGGGTGGATGAATGATTTTTCCTCCGAAAACGTTTGAAAAAACAAAAATTCATATAAAAGTGAAAGGAAATCGAAAATGGCTATCAAACGCAGAAAGATTTCAATGGATGGCAACACCGCCGCGGCGCACGTGTCCTACGCGTTCACCGAGGTGGCAGCGATCTATCCCATCACCCCCTCCAGCCCCATGGCTGAGCAGACCGACACCTGGTCCGCATCCGACAAGAACATCTTCGGCGAGCCCGCCCGCAACATTATGGGTGAGCGCGTGCAGATGGTGGAGATGCAGTCCGAGGCAGGTGCCGCAGGCGCCGTACACGGCTCTCTTGCCGCAGGTGCGCTGACCACTACCTACACCGCTTCCCAGGGTCTGCTTCTGATGATCCCCAATATGTACAAGATCGCGGGCGAGCTTCTGCCCAGCGTTATTCACGTGTCCGCCCGTTGTGTGGCTTCCCACGCGCTGAACATCTTCGGCGACCACTCTGACGTGTACGCTTGCCGTCAGACGGGTTACGCGATGCTGGCCGAGACCAACCAGCAGGAGATCATGGACCTTGGCGCCGTGGCACATCTGGCAACCATCAAGGGCCGCGTTCCCGTGCTGAACTTCTTTGACGGCTTCCGTACCTCTCACGAGGTGCAGAAGATCGAGGCGTGGGACTACAAGGACCTTGCCGAGATGGTGGATATGGACGCTGTGAAGGCATTCCGCAGCCGCTCCATCAACCCCGAGCACCCCGTTCTGCGCGGCTCCGCCGAGAACGGCGACATCTTCTTCCAGCACCGCGAGGCCTGCAACTCCTACTACGACGCGTTCCCCGCGATCGTCGAGGAGTATATGAACAAGGTCAACGAGAAGCTGGGCACCGATTACAAGCTCTTCAACTACTACGGTCACCCCGAGGCAGAGCGCGTCATCATCGCGATGGGCTCTGTGTGTGACGTGGCAGAGGAGGTCATCGACTATATGATGGCAGCGGGCTAGAAGGTCGGCCTTGTCAAGGTCCGTCTGTACCGTCCCTTCTGCGCCGAGATGCTGGCCGAGGCCATTCCCGCTACCGCAAAGAAGGTCGCTGTGCTTGACCGCACCAAGGAGCCCGGCTCCCTTGGCGAGCCCCTTTACCTTGACGTTGTGACCGCGCTTGCGCGCGTTGGCCGTAAGCTGAACGTCGTGGGCGGCCGTTACGGTCTTGGCTCTAAGGACACCACCCCTGCCTCCATCTTCGCGGTTTACGAGAACCTCAAGAAGCGCGCTCCCAAGAATAACTTCACCATCGGCATCGTGGACGACGTGACCGGTCTTTCCCTGCCCGAAAAGGTCGCTCCCGACACGGCTCCCGCTGACACCATCGCGTGCAAGTTCTGGGGTCTTGGCGGCGACGGCACCGTCGGCGCAAACAAGAACTCGATCAAGATCATCGGTGACAACACTGACAAGTTCATTCAGGCCTACTTCCAGTACGACTCGAAGAAGACCTCGGGCGTGACCATCTCTCACCTGCGCTTCGGCGACACCAAGATCAAGGCGCCCTACTATATCACCAAGGCCGACTTCGTGGCTTGCCACAACGTGGCTTACGTGCAGAAGGGCTTCAAGATCGTACAGGACGTCAAGCCCGGCGGCACCTTCCTTCTGGACTGCCGTTGGAACGAGGAGGAGCTGGACAAGAACCTGCCCAAGTCCGTCAAGGCCTATATCGCACAGAACAACGTCAAGTTCTATATCATTGACGCGACGTCGATCGCCGCTAAGGAGGTCGGCAACCCCAAGGTAAAGAACACCGTGCTTCAGTCCGCGTTCTTCGCGCTGGCAAACGTAATGCCCGCCGAGCTCGCCATCGAGAAGATGAAGTATATGGCGACCAAGTCCTACTCCAAGTTTGGCGAGGAGGTCGTGGCACAGAACCACAAGGCCATCGAGATGGGCGCTTCCGCGCTTGTTGAGGTCAAGGTTCCCGCCGAGTGGGCAAAGGCCGGCAAGGACAAGGCGGACAAGCCCGCCACCGGCGAGCGCGCCGAGCTGGTCGATTTCGTCAACAACGTGGTGAAGCCCGTTTCCAAGATGGACGGCGACTCCCTGCCTGTTTCCGCGTTCATGCCCTACGCTGACGGTACCTTCCCCCAGGGCTCTACCGCCTACGAGAAGCGCGGCGTTGCCGTGAACGTTCCCGTATGGAACCCCGATAAGTGTATTCAGTGTAACAACTGCTCCTTCGTTTGCCCCCACGCCACCATCCGTCCCTTCGCGATGACCGAGGAGGAGGCCAAGGCAGCACCCAAGTCCACCAAGTTCGCGAAGAGCCCCGTGCTCAAGACCAACTACAAGTTCACCGTGGCCGTATCTCCCCTTGACTGTATGGGCTGTACGCTGTGCGTGAAGGCCTGCCCTGTCAACGCAAATGCTGACAAGAAGGCAGCCGCCGCCGGCACGAAGGCCGACAAGGCAGATTACGCTATCTATATGACCACGCAAAGCAGCCAGATGGCCGACGGTCAGCAGGCCGCTTGGGACTATGCCGTGGCAAAGGTTTCCGAGAAGCCCGAGCTCATCAACGCCACCATCAAGGGCAGCCAGTTCAAGCAGCCCCTGCTTGAATTCTCCGGCTCCTGTGCCGGCTGTGCCGAGACCTCTTACGCACGCCTGATCACCCAGCTGTTTGGTGAGAGAATGTATATCTCCAATGCGACCGGTTGCTCCTCTATCTGGGGCGGCTCCGCACCCGCAACTCCCTACACCGTGAACAAGGAATCCGGCAAGGGTCCCGCTTGGGCAAACTCCCTGTTCGAGGACAACGCCGAGCACGGTCTGGGTATGGCACTGGGTCAGAAGGCGATCCGCGCCAAGCTGATCTCCAAGATCGAGTCCCTGTTTGATTGCCCCAAGGCATCTGAAGAAACCAAGGCCGCCGCCACCAAGTTCCTGGAAACCAAGGACGACGGTAAGGCAAACGGCGCCGCCACCGACGCGCTGATCGCCGAGCTTGAGAAGGACGCCGCAAACGGCTGTCCCATCGCTCCCCAGATCCTGGCTGAAAAGGATTACCTTGCCAAGAAGTCCGTTTGGATCTTCGGCGGCGACGGTTGGGCATACGACATCGGCTTTGGCGGTCTGGACCACGTGCTGGCATCCGGTGAGGACGTCAACGTGATGGTATTCGACACCGAGGTGTACTCCAACACCGGCGGTCAGGCGTCCAAGGCGTCTAATATCGGTCAGGTGGCACAGTTCGCCGCTGCCGGTAAGGCCATCGGCAAGAAGAACCTCGCCGAGATCGCGATGTCCTACGGCTACGTTTACGTGGCACAGGTTGCGATGGGCGCCAACATGAACCAGCTGCTCAAGGCCCTCACCGAGGCCGAGGCGTACAAGGGTCCGTCCCTGATCATCGGCTACGCTCCCTGCGAGATGCACGGCATCAAGAAGGGCGGCATGCAGAACTGCCAGATCGAGATGAAGAAGGCAGTGGAGGCCGGCTACTGGAACATGTTCCGTTACGATCCTACTAAGGAGAGCAATAAGCTCACCATCGACAGCGCTGCTCCCACGGGCGATTACCAGGAGTTCATCGCCAACGAGGCACGCTACGCTCGCCTTGCACAGTCCTTCCCCGAAAGAGCGAAGGATCTGTTCGTCAAGGCCGAGGAGAACGCCAAGGCACGCTACGAACGCCTTGTGAAGATGGGCAAGCTCTACGAGTAAGACTATCTGACTGCGCCTTTCGCGCAGAACAAAAAGCACACGGAAGATTTCTTCCGTGTGCTTTTTTCGTCACGTGCTTGCTCTCACCGTACCGGTGTACGCTTTCGTGCCAGCACGCACCGTCTGCATCAAAAATCGCAGCCAGCTCGCCGAGGGGGGAAGGAGCGTGTCGCGCCAAGATCACGTGCTCACGCATCAAACCCGCCGGCTCGCGCGCCTTGGGGCGCAGAACAAAAAGCACACGGAAGAAACCCTTCCGTGTGCTTTTTTGGTTAGGATTTTGCATATCGCGGCTGGCGGGCGGCCAATGACCGCCCCTACAGGTTTGTTCGTAGCCGCGAAATGCGTCGTGAATACGGCGGCACCGCCCTACATTGTTGGCAGGTTGAATGAAACAAAATGGCTGTTCTTGTACATTGCAGGGGC
>JAZRFG010000036.1:0-6423 GCA_045661265.1 Eubacteriales bacterium | reverse complement strand
CTTCACCGTATCGTGCGCGTCCACACGCGCCATCACGATGTCGACAAGGCGGGAGAGCACGCGACCCGTGTCCGACATGCTCTCGTGCCCACCGAGCTGGATCTGACCGGGGGCGAGATACTGTGCGTGACCGCCCAGCTGCTCCATCGCTGTTTCAAAGGAAACGCGGGTGCGGGTGGAGCTTTGCTCGAAGATCATGCCCAGCGTCATGTTCTGCAAAAGTGGGGGATAATACCCCATTTTCACGCACCGTTTGAGCACTAACGAGAGATCAATGATGTCGAGCAGCTCTTCTTTTTTGTAGCATTCCGTGGTAATCAAGTCCTTCATAATTCTTCTCCTTTATTTTCTAACCAAGTATTTTCTCATATCAATGGCACAGGCGATCAGAATGATCAGACCCTTGATGATATACTGCATATTGGCATCTACACCAAGGAAATTGAGCCCGACAAAGATCAGGCGCAAAAGCACCACGCCAAGTACCACGCCCCCGATCTTTCCCGTGCCACCCACGAAGGAAACGCCGCCGATCACGCACGCGGCGATGGCATCTAGCTCATAGTTGAGTCCCGTGGCGGCGGAGTTGGAGCCGATGCGCGCCGCCTCGATAAAGCCGGTGACGGCATACAGCGCGCCCGCCAGCACGAAAACGGCGACCGTGATCCATTTCACGCTCACGCCGGATACGTTTGCCGCCTCCGCATTTGAGCCGATGGCAAACATATTTTTGCCAAAGGCGGTCTTATTCCACACCACCCACAAAATGGCGGTGAGTGCGATCACGTACCACACGTAATTGGGAATGGGCGTGCCGCCAAGCGACAGGATGCTTCCCTTGATGAAGTTGATATAGCCCGTATCCAGCCCCGAGATCGATTGGCCGTTGTTGTTGCCGATCGTCAGAAACAGCAAAAGTCCGCCGTATACGATCAGCTGGGTGGAAAGCGTGACGATAAAGGGGTGCAGGTGAAAGGTCGCCGTGCAATAGCCGTTCAAAAACCCGACAAGCGCGCCCAGTGCGATCGCGATCACGAAGACCGCAAGCACGGGGAGCGTTTCCAGCCCCGGGAACATCTTTGCCGCGTAATCCGCGGATTGCAGCAGCGCCGCTGTGACACACGCAACAAGCCCTACCACGCGCCCGCCGGAAAGATCTGTACCCGCGAGAATGATGGCACCCGCCACGCCCAGCGCCATCGGGAGATTGGCGGCGGAAAGGGAGAGGATATTGATGAGCGAGGGCAGGGAGAGAAAGCGGGGGTTGAGCGCCTGTATGAGAATGACGGCGGCGAGCAGAAAGAGATAAAGCGAGTTGTTGATGAGCAGCTCGCCCAGATACGCGCGCCGCGCGCCCTTGTCCATCTGTTTGAAATTTTCTATGGCTTTGATCTTCATAAGTTACTCCTTGACATCAGACGTTCTTCGCGGCAAGCGCCATGATCTCTTCCTGTGAGGCGGTGGCGGCGTCCACCTCGCCCGTGATCTCGCCACCCGACATCACGTAGATGCGGTGGCAAACACCAAGCAGCTCGGGCAGCTCGCTGGACACCATCAGAATGGATTTTCCACTCTCTGCGAGGCGCTGCAAAAGCGAATAGATCTCGTATTTTGCACCCACGTCGATGCCGCGGGTCGGCTCGTCAAGCAAGAGGATCTCGGGGCTTGTCAGCAGCCATCGCCCGAGGATCACCTTTTGCTGGTTGCCACCCGAGAGGGTGCGGATTTGCGTGCCGCGCGAGGCGGTCTTGACCGAAAGCTTGCGGATCATGTCGTCTGTGGCGTCCCGTCTTTTTCGCTCGGAGAGCAAAAAACCCCCGGAACGGTAGCGGAAAAGTGAGCTGACGGTGGTGTTTTCCGTAATGTCCAGGATCCCAAAAATGCCTGTGGCACGCCGCTCCTCAGTCAGCAGGGCAAAACCGTTTCTGATCGCCTCGCGGGCGCTTTCGTTGCGGATCTCACGGCCGTGAAGCACAAGTGTGCCCGCGCTTCGCGCAGAGAGCCCGAAGATGTTTTCCAAAAGCTCCGAGCGTCCCGCTCCCGCAAGGCCCGCAAGGCCCACGATCTCGCCGCGCCGCACTTGGAGCGACACGTCCGTGAGATGCGTGTAGCGGGAGCTCAGACCCTTGATCTCGAATACCGTGTCGCCGATCTTTTTGTTTTTGGCGGGGTATCTGTCCCCCAGTTCCCGCCCTACCATCAACGAGATGATACGCTCTATCGACAGCTCCTTGGCGGGGGCGGACGCTACGGTAGCGCCGTCCCGCATCACGGTGATCTCATCGGAAATTTGCAGGATCTCCTCCATCTTGTGCGAGATATAGATGATGCCGCACCCGCGTGCTTGCAGGGTGCGAATGATGCGGAACAGGTGTGCGACCTCCTCGTCGGCAAGTGAGGAGGTCGGCTCGTCCAGCACGATGATCCGCGCGTCATAGGAAACTGCCTTGGCGATCTCCGCCATCTGCCGCTCGGCCACCGACATCTCGCTCATTTTGCGGCGTGGATCGATGGCGAGCCCGAGATCCGCAAAGATCTCGCGCGTTTTTTGCTCCATCTCTTTGTCTGAAACGAAAAGCGCGCCGCGCTTGGGATATCTGCCAAGCCAGATATTGTCCATCACGGTGCGGGAAAGCGCCTGGTTGAGCTCCTGGTGCACCATGGCCACGCCGTGCATAAGGGCTTCACGCGGGGAGTGGAAAAAGACCTCCTCCCCCTCCAGAAGGATCGTGCCGGCGTCCCGCTGATAGATGCCGAACAGGCACTTCATCAGCGTGGATTTTCCCGCACCGTTTTCGCCCATCAGGGCGTGGACGCTGCCTTTTTTGATCGAGAGCGACACGCGGTCCAGTGCCCGTACGCCGGGGAAGGACTTTTCGATGTCGCGCATTTCAAGAAGCGGCGTATTAGCCGACGTATTTGGCATAGGCGATACGCACCTTGCTTACGTCCTCGTCCACCGTGAGGCCCTCCACGCTGTCCATCGGATTGCCGCTTTCCGAAAGGCTGTTCTGTGTGAGCTTGACGAGCGCCTCGGCCATACCGTCCGCGTTTTGCATGACCGTGCCCGCCATTTTGCCATCCTTGATCAAGGACTTTGCCGCCTCGGAGGCGTCCACGCCGAATACGGGAATGGCGACACTCTCGCCCCCCTTGTTATAGCCGGCCACGTTCAGCGCGGAGATCGCGCCCTCTGCCATGCTGTCGCTGTTGCAGATGACAAGCTCGATCATATTGTTGTTGCCCGCGTTGTGCGAGGCCAGTGCCGTGGTCATATAGTCGTTGGCGGCGGCCGCCGACCATTGGCCGTTCTGGTCCACCAGATATTTGTTTGTGTTGGAGGGGTCGTAAAAGGAAAGCGCGCTCTTGCCCGCGGCAGCGAGCTTGGCGTCTGCGCTCTCGACCGCGTGCTTGGTGCGGAAGATGGCCTCGTTGTTGCCCTCCTCGCCCTTGAAAAGGATATAGGAGATCTTGCCGTCCTTGTTGAGGTCCACGCGCTCAAAATTTTCCACCAGATAGTCCCCGATCATCTCCCCTTGCAGAATGCCTGCCTCGGCGGCACGCGTGCCAACAAAGGCGCAGCGGTCATAGGACTTGATCACCTCGTCGCTGACCTCGCGGTTGAAAAATATCACCGCCACGCCCGCGTCGCGGGCAAGCCCCACGATCTCGCTTGCCGCGTCACCCGAGCCCGTGTTCACCAGGTTGACAAGGATCACCTTGGCTCCCTTGGTGATGGCGGTACGGATCTGCTCGGTCTGGGTGGTCTGGTTGCCTGCCGCATCGTAATCCTGATAGGAGAGCCCCGCCCCCTCCAAGCGCTGATCCAGCGCCGTGCGGACGGTAGAGATATAGGTGTCACTGTACGTGAAATAAAAGACGTGCACGTCCTTTTCCTTGTTACCGCAGCCGATGAAGACACAGGGGAGCAAGCACAGCGCGAGAAGCGCCGCGAGAATACGTTTTTTCATGAAATATGATCCTGCCTTTCATTTTGGCGCCTTGCGGGCGCGTTGCCATTATTATGTGCACGCGGCGATTTGATTTGACGGCGGGGCGCCAAAAAGGGAATGGAAATTTTTGGGGCAGAGGGGTTTCTCGCGCGTGTGTAAACAATAGGAAAAGAAAATTTGTTAACTTTTTTGGCAAAAGGGGTTGACAAACCGTTAGGAAAGTGATATAATACACATGTTTTAGCGCGCTAAAGCGTTAAAGTATCAAAAAAAGAAGTGAGGACACTATCATGAAAAGATTTCTTACACTTGCACTGGCTGTGCTGATGATTGCCGGTTGTGCCATTTCCTTTGCTTCCTGTAGCAAGTCGGACGTGGACACCATCGAGGAAAAGGGTTATTTCGTATGCGGCATTACTTACTATGCTCCTATGAATTACTTTGACGACGACGGTAACCTTGTTGGCTTTGATACCGAGTTTGCAGAGGCAGTTGCCGCCGAGCTTGGTTTGGAAGTTAAGTTCCAGCTGATCCAGTGGGGTTCCAAGTATAACGAGCTGAACTCGGGTGCCATTGACTTGATCTGGAACGGCTTTACCTACGGTAACGAAACGCTGGAGGACGGTACCTCTGTGCCTCGCGCTGACTATGTTGACTTCACCCATTCTTATCTGAACAACTCTCAGTGCGTGGTTATGAAGGCTTCCACTCTCGCAGGCATCGATTCGCTTGATGACCTGGCTGCCATGACGGGCGCTGCTGAGGCAGGATCTTCGGGTGAGGCCGTGATCAAGGGCATCGACGGCGCGACCCTGACGCCTGTTACCGCACAGAGCAACGCGCTGATGGAGGTCAAGGGCGACACCGCACAGTTTGCCGTGATCGACGTTCTGATGGCAGAGAGCATGGTTGGCAAGGCAGATTATGCTGATCTTGCAATCGTGACTGCTATCGAGTTAGATGCTGAGGTTTACGCTATTGGTTTGCGTAAGGGAAGCGATTTTACCGCAAAGGTTAACGCTGCCATCGCAACGCTGTCCGAGAACGGTAAGCTGGCAGAGATCGCTGCAAAGTACGGTCTTTCCAACGCGCTGATCCCCAACATTGGCAAATAATCTGTTAAGCTACAATATTTTTGATATCAACTACTGAGGAGTTCCTATGTCTTTTTGGCAAGTCACTCAGTTGTTGCTGGAAGGGTTTGGCCAGACGCTCCTTTTGTTTGCGCTCACGCTTGTGTTTGCGCTGCCATTGGGGCTTCTGGTCTCCTTTGGTGCTATGAGCAAATTCAAGCCGCTGATGGCGGCAACGCGCACGCTCATCTGGATCATTCGAGGCACTCCCCTGATGCTGCAACTGTTCGTCGTTTTTTACGTTCCCGGCTTTGTTTTTGGCACGCCTATCTTTTCGGGAACACAGGGTCGCTTTTTGGCGGCTCTCATCGCCTTTGTGATCAATTACGCCTGTTATTTTGCCGAGATCTTCCGCGGCGGCATTCTTGCCATTCCGCAAGGGCAGTACGAGGCGGCTCAGGTGCTTGGCATGACCAAGACGGAGATATTCTTCCGTGTCATTCTTATGCAGGTTATCCGTCGTATTCTGCAGCCAACCGCAAACGAGGTCATCACGCTGGTAAAGGATACGTCCCTAGCACGTGTTATCATGGTCATGGAGATCTTTTGCGTCAACGAGGTGAGCATTCTCTCCCGCGGTATCATTTGGCCGCTTTTCTATATCGGAGCATTCTTCCTGATCTTCGTGGGAGCGCTCACGCTACTGTTCGGCTATTTCGAGAAAAAAATGAATTATTATAAGGTGTAACATGAGCTTTCTTGCTGTAAAAAATATTGAAAAAAGCTTTGGCAGTACGGCCGTGTTGCGCGGCATTGATTTCACCGTTGAAAAGGGCGAGGTTGTGGCCATTCTCGGCTCGTCCGGCAGTGGTAAAACAACGCTTCTTCGATGCCTTAACTTTTTGGAAATTGCCGATAAGGGCAGTATTGAGGTTGGCGGGGACGTCATTTTTGACGCAACTACTGATCATTCCGGGGACAGAGAGCTGCGCGAAAAGCGCTTGCGCTTTGGCCTTGTATTTCAATCCTTTAATCTGTTTCCGCAATACACGGCGTTGCAAAACATGATGCTGGCACCCAAGCTGCGCCTTGGTGAGCGCGCTAAAAAAGAAAAAATGCCCTCCGCTGCCAAAAAAGAGGCGATGGAAAGCATTCGTGCCAAGGCAGAGGAGCTTTTGGAGCAGGTTGGACTTTCGGAAAAAGCGGGCTTCTATCCCTGCCAGCTTTCAGGCGGCCAGTGTCAGCGCGTGGCAATTGCAAGAGCTTTGATGCTTGAGCCGGATATTCTGTGCTTTGACGAGCCGACCTCCGCGCTCGACCCCGAGCTGACGGGCGAGGTGCTGCGCGTGATCCGTTCGCTCAAGAACTCGGATCGCACGATGATCATCGTGACGCAT
>JAZRFG010000035.1:0-19705 GCA_045661265.1 Eubacteriales bacterium | reverse complement strand
TAGCCGAACACCTTATTGTACGCGACCTTCAGCGTGCGGATACCCGTCTTCTCTCTTTCCTCGGCGGCGACCTTTTCCAGCCAGGATTTGCCGTCGGATTGCACCGAGCGCAGGTAATCCACGTCGGCGTTGTACCCCTCGCGGATCAGCTTGCCCTCGCGCAGAACGAAGGGCGGCTCCTCGGCAATGGCGCTTTCAATGAGCTCGCGCAGATCGGCAAGATCGTCCAGCTGCGCATAGATGCGGGAAAGCTCGGTGTCCTTGCAGTCGGCAAGCAAACGGCGGATCTCAGGCAGCACCGCCGCGGTGGCGGCTACGGCGCGCAGGTCCTTGGCGTTGGCAGAGCCATAGACGATGCGCGTGATCAATCTTTCAAGGTCAAGCACGTGCGAGAGCGCCTCGCCAAGCTCGCCGCGCAGCATAAAGCCGGCACAAAGCTCCTCGACCGCGCCCTGACGGCGCGCGATCTCCTGGGTGGAAAGCAGCGGGTGCTCGATCCACGCGCGCAAAAGGCGCGCACCGGGAGAGGTGCGGGTGCGATCCAGCACCCACAGAAGACTTCCCTTCTTTTCCTTGCTTCGCATGGTTTCGCAAAGCTCCAGATTACGGCGGGTGTTCAGGTCCATATCCAGATACTGTCCGTCGGAATACACGGTCAGCTCGTGAATATAGGCAGCATCACCGCGCTGCATCTCGGCAATATAGTCCACCGCGGCGCCGACGGCACTCACCATCGCACTGTCACGCTCAAAGCCCTCGGGAAGATTGGTGAACTGCGCCTGTGCGCGCGCACACGCGTCCGCGTAAGTGAAACGATGCCCTTGGGCATCGGTCAGCATCGCACCGATTCGATCGGTGATAAATTCAGCCAGCGTCGAAAACTCGGTACGCGGCAGATCCGTGACGACCTCGCTTGGCAGATAGGTGCCAAGCTCACTTTGCAATCTGGCCTCGATGTTGTCACCCGTCAGCATGGTGGCATATACCTCTGCCGTGGAAACGTCGGCAAAGCAAAGGCCCACACCCGAGTCACCAAGGCACAGCGTACACACGTAGTTATTGCGCTGCTCGGAAAGCATGCCCGGCTCGATCAGGGTGCCCGGCGTGATCACGCGCACGATGTCACGCTTCACAAGTCCCTTGGCCTTGGCGGGATCCTCCATCTGCTCGCAAATGGCTACCTTGTATCCCTTTTCGATCAGGCGCTGAATATAGGTTTCCGCACTGTGAAAGGGCACACCGCACATCGGCGCGCGCTCCGCCTCGCCGCAATCTCTGCCCGTCAGGGTCAGCTCCAGATCGCGCGAGACGTTGATGGCGTCGTCAAAAAACATCTCGTAAAAATCGCCCAGGCGATAAAACAAGACGTAATCCTTGTACTGGTTTTTGATCTCAAAATACTGCTGCATCATCGGTGTCATGGCACAGCACTCCTTTACTGTTGATGAATTAGTGGCAGCCGCCGCAAGTCGAGCAGTTGTGCGTGCAGGCGGAGGGCTCCTTGCCCGTGATGTGGAAGCTGATGGTGTTGTTCACCGCTTCCATGAGGGCATTGACCTCGTTTTGTGCCGCCTCCAGCCCCTTATAGCTCTCGCTTTCGGTGATCTTGTTATAGATGACCTCGATGCGGTCCTGAATGGCGTTGAGCACGTCCTCGCTGCGGTCCTCCTTCATCGCTTCCTCGTGAATGGCGTTCTGCTGCACCTCGTACTCGGTCATCAGTGCTGCCACCTCGGCGTCGGCCTCAAACACCTCACGCGCCTTTTCCAGCGCGACGATTCTTGCATCCTCCTTGAGCGTCTTGCCAAGCTCGGCAGCAAGCTCAAAAACAGTCTTGTTTTCCATTGTTTCAGTATCCTTTCAAACGTGTTTTCCGTACAGCGCAAAGGGCGCCACACGGTCAATTTCAATTTCTGCAAATTCCCCCGCGGGTGTGCCGTCATCGGGGAAAAAGACGATCTTATTTTCGCTCGTGCGCCCCGAAAGCATACCCTTGTCGGTCTTGCTTTGGCCATCGCAAAGCACGCGCACTCTTTTACCGCGCAGCGGCTCGTTGAGGGAAAGGGCGATCCCCTCCTGCAAGGCAAGCAGGCGGTCGAAGCGCGCGTTTTGCACGGCGCGGGGGATCTGATCCTCCATCTCGGCGGCGGGTGTTCCCTTGCGGGGCGAGTAGATAAAGGAGAACAGCGCGTCGAAGCGCACGCGCTCGAGCATCGAGAGCGTATCCTCAAAGTCCGCGTCGCTCTCGCCCGGGAAACCGACGATGATATCCGAGGTCACGGCAATATCGGGCATACGCTCGCGCATATAGTCCAGGATCTCCAGATATTTTTTGCGGTCATAGTGGCGGTTCATACGGCGAAGCACCGTATCACTGCCCGACTGCATCGGTAAATGGAAATGGCGAGCGATATGCTTGCCGTTTGCCATCACGTCGATGAGCTCCCTGCTTGCATCCTTCGGGTGGCTGGTCATAAAGCGCAGAAGAAAATCCCCCTCTATCGCATCAAGATCGAAAAGGAGCTTGGCAAAATTGTAGCCGTCGGTGCGATCCTTGCCGTAGGAGTTGACGTTCTGCCCCAAAAGCGTGATGTCCTTATAGCCGCTTTCCACCAGCTCCCGCACCTCGGCGATCACGTCGGCGGGCTCGCGGCTGCGCTCGCGTCCGCGCACGTAGGGCACGATGCAGTAGGAGCAGAAGTTGTTGCACCCATACATAATGCTGACCCAGGCACGATAACCGCTCTCGCGGGTGACAGGCATACCCTCGGCGATCACACACTCCTCAGTTGCCTCAAAGCGGCGCTTGCGCTCGTTCAGCACGCGCAAAAGGCGCTCAGGCAGACGATGCAGCACCGAGGTGCCCAGAATGAAGCTGACGTAAGGGTAGGATTTTTTCAGCTGCTCGCGGCGGTGCTCCTGCGCGACCATACAGCCGCACACGCCGATCACAAGATCCGGATTTTTCTCTTTCAGATGCTTGTATTGCCCCACCACGGAAAGTGCCTTGACCTCCGCGTGCTCGCGAATGGCACAGGTGTTGACCAGAATAAGCGATGCCTCCTCGGGGGTATCCGTCAGTGTATATCCCATCTCGACGGCCATGCCCGAAAGTCGCTCGCTGTCCGCCACGTTTTGCTGACAGCCAAAGGTCAGCACAAAGCACTTGGGGTACGCGCCCGTTCGCGCGCGATATTGCTCGCTGAAGCGGCGCACGTTTCCCGCTGCCGTAGTGTCAAAATTCACTTGCGCCATTTTACTTCTCCCATAATAATATACTAGAATATAATTATACATAAACGCGCGTAAAATGTCAAGACAGGGCGAAGAAAAAGATGCTCGCCTTTTGCGAAGCTTTTTCGCGCCGCGAGATCCTGTTTTATCACGAAAAAGAACACATATTGTCATATCGCGAGCGTTGGGCATTTTTCGACACAAAAAAGTGGGCAAAGCGAAATGCTTTGCCCACTTTTTTATTGCAGACCCGAAAGCGCCGCGAAGAAATCGACCGCCTTTTGATATTCGTCCTCGGATCCGCTTTTGCCGAACCAATACGGGCTCATCAGGCACAGGATCGTGTCCTCCGGCAGCACCGCGCTCACGGCGATGTTGCTTTTGTAAAGCGCCGTGTCACCCAGGCGCACGCCCAAAATCTTGCTGTTTCCGTCCTTGTCTGTAAAGGACACAGCCCCTTGTGCGGGGGCCTTGCCAAAGGTCTCGGAAAGGTCACTGAGATAGCCGTTTTCCTTCTTTGCCATCTCCTCAAAAAGCCAAGGATCCAGAAAGAGCACTGAGGTCTCGCCCAGCATCATATACGTATTATACTGCTCGTAATTCTGCTGAATGGTGCTGGTGTTGACGCGAATGGGATCGCCGTTTTCATCAGTTCCCTTTTGTATTTCCTCGATCTGCTCCTTGGAGTAGATCATATAGTACACCGCGTCCACTTGTCGCTTACCGTTGCCGTCGTAATCCTCGGGCAGATAGCGCGCCAGGCACAGTCGCAGTGCGGTGAGGCCTGCCTCATCGTCAAGGAAGGTATAGGGGCCTGCCATCATCACGGAAATATCGCCCTTTTCCTCTCGCTGACACATTTGCAGCGTGCACACAAGGATCGTAACGGCAAGAAACAAGCAGAAAATCGTTTTCCACTTGTGATGATACCAGAAGTTATCAAACCAGCGGTAAAGTCTGCCGTGCTCGCGCTCTGCGCGGCGCTCTCGCGCGGAGGGAATGTGTATTTCCCCGTCGCTTTGCAGCTTTTCCTCTCTTTTTTTAGGGTCTTGCATCGGTTTTCCTTTCTCAAAACGCCTGCCGAAACGGCAGGCGTTTTGTCAAAGCTTTTATCAGTCTACGGGCTTCATCGTCGGGAACAGAAGCACGTCGCGGATCGAGGGGCTGTCGGTGAGAAGCATCACCAGACGGTCCACACCGAATCCAAGGCCGCCCGTGGGGGGCAGACCGTATTCAAGCGCGGTTACGTAGTCGTAATCCACCTGTGCACGGCACGCGGGATCCAGCGCCTTGCGCTCGGCGACCTGGCGCTCGAAGCGCTCCTTCTGGTCAATGGGATCGTTGAGCTCGGAGAAGGCGTTGCCAAACTCGGTCGCGTTGATGAAATACTCGAATCTCTCGGTGTAGGCGGGATCCTCAGGCTTGCGCTTGGCAAGCGGGCTGACCTCGACGGGATAGTCGTAAATAAAGGTGGGCTGAATGAGCTTATCCTCGACGAAGGCGTCGAAGAACTCGGCAAGGATCGCGCCCTTGGTGGGCACCTCGGGAAGCTCCACGTGCTTCTCCTTGGCGATGGCGATCGCTTCCTCGTCAGACTTGATCTCGTTAAAGTCCACACCGCTGTACTTCTTCACGGCCTCCAGCATCGTCATTCTCTCCCAGTGGCCAAGATCGATCTCGTGACCGCAGTAAGGAATGACCAGCGAGCCACAGACGTTCTGTGCCACCGTGCGCATCATCTCCTCAACAAGGTCCATCAGCGCGTGGTAGTCGGTGTACGCCTGGTACAGCTCAATGCTGGTAAATTCGGGGTTGTGCTTGGGGTCCATACCCTCGTTACGGAAGATACGGCCGACCTCGTATACGCGATCCATACCGCCCACGATCAATCTCTTTAAGTAGAGCTCGGTCTCGATACGCAGCACCATATCCATGTCAAGCGTGTTGTGGTGGGTCATGAACGGACGCGCGGAAGCGCCGATCTCAAAGGGGGTAAGAATGGGGGTATCCACCTCCAGGAATCCCTTGCTGTCAAGGAAAGCGCGCAGCTCGCGCAGAATCAGACTTCTCTTGACGAAGGTGTCCTTGACCTCGGGATTGACAATCAGGTCAACGTAGCGCTGACGGTAGCGCGTTTCCTGGTCCTTCAGACCGTGGAACTTCTCAGGCAGGGGCAAAAGACTCTTGGAAAGCAGCACGATCTCGGTGCAGCGCACACTGATCTCGCCCATCTTGGTGCGGAATACGATACCCTTAACGCCCACGATGTCGCCGATGTCCATCTTCTTGAAGCCCGCGTAGGGCTCGTCACCGATCACGTCACGGCGCACGTAGATCTGGATATCACCTTTATCGTCGCGAAGATGTGCAAAGCTTGCCTTACCCATCACGCGCTTGGTCATCATACGGCCTGCAAGGCAGACCTCGACCTCGGTCTCCTCCTCAGCGGCAAGGCCCGCAAAGCGCTCCTTGATCTCGGCAGAGTAGGCATTCTGGGGATACTTGGTAATACGGAAGGGGTCGGCACCTGCCTCACGCAGGGCGGCCAGCTTCTCGTGACGGACGCGGATAACGTCCGAAAGGTTGACCTCGGGTGCACCCTCGGTCGCCTCGATTCTCTTTTCTTCAGCCATTTTTAAACTCCTTTAGTCGCGAGTGACCTCAACGATCTCGTAAGAAAAGGTAAAGCCGGAGCTTTCCACGGTATCGGTAACAACGTCGCCCTTCTTGTGGCCGATCAGTGCGCGGCCGACGGGAGAAACGTCAGAGATCTTGCCAAGCGTCACGTCTGCCTCATTCGAACCGACGATACGGAAGGTCATTTCCTTGTTTCTGTTCTTATCGATCACCTTGACGGTGGTGCCGATGTTGGCAACGCCTTTCACGAAGGTAGAAGCGTCCATTACCTCTGCATTTTCAATATCGGACTTAAGCTGAAGGATACGCGCCTCGTTCTCTGCCTGCGCGTTACGGGCAGCGTCATACTCGGCGTTCTCGGACAAGTCGCCAAAGCCACGCGCTACTACGATGTCGTTTTTAATGCGCTCGCGCTCCTCGCCCTCGCGCCACTGCAGCTCCTTGACAAGCTCGTCATAACCCTCTTGGGTCATCGTGATCTTCTTTTCGTTTGCCATTTCGGTGTTCTCCTCTATTCAAAATTCAAATTTATTTCGCTTTTGCGTTTTGGATGGCCGCTTGCAGCTGATCGTCCTCGGCCTCGTCCAAAAGATACAGATTTTTGTTTTGCGCCTCGGCGGAAAGCTTCACGGGCTCACCCGTGGGCGCAATACCCTTTCCGTCATAATTTTCGCCGCAGGGGGGCGTGTAATAGCCCACCGTTAGCTTCAAGCCGCCACTGATCGCCACGCCATAGTAGCTGCCGATGTCGGCAAGCGGGAAAATACTTTGTATCACACCCTTGCCAAAGGTGTTCTCTCCCACCACACCGGCAAGACCGAAATCGCGCAGAGCTGCGGTAAACAGCTCACCCGCGCTTGCGGTATGCCCATTGGCAAGCACCACGGCGGGATACCGGCGATACATACCGATCTCGTCCTGTGCCACGCTACACGCGGCGTAATCGCCCGTATAGCTCACAGCACTTGCTCGTTGTACCTCGGTGTCACCGTTTCGGTATTCCGTGGTCACAAGCACGGCGTCCTGCTCGGCAAAATAGGAAAGGATCGCACACACCGAGCGAAGCTCGCCGCCGGGATTATTTCTCACATCATATACAAATCGCTCACAGCCCGCGTCCATCAGCTTTTTCATCTCTGCCTTGAACTGGACGGGGGTGTTGGCCTCAAAGCCGGAAATGCGCACAATACCCACTTTGTGGTCTGTCGTGCTCACCTTGCCAGACACGGATACGGCGGTAAATTTGGCGCGGGTAACAGCAAATGCGATCAGCTCGTCACTTCCCTCGCGCTCCACCAAAAATTTCGCCTCGGTCCCCTCGGCACCAAGCAATTTTTGCATTGCCAAGTCATATCCGATCTCACTCACGAGCTCGTTTTCCTCGGCTGTGCCGATCGCCACGATCAGATCCCCGGGCATCACACCCGCACTCTGCGCGGGAGAGTCGCTCGCCACTTGGATCACATAGATGCACCCCGTTTCGGGATCCATCGTCACGGTGACGCCGATACCGACGTTTTCACCCTGCATATCCGACATCATCGCGGCGAATTCCTCGTCGGTATAGTAGGCCGCGTATCTGTCCCCCGTGGCAGCCACGTAAGCACGCAGCATCTCGTCAAGCAAGAGCTCGCCGTCCACGTCTGTGAGGGCATATTCCTTGAAAAAGGTGTCAATGATCGCAATTTTGGCAGCAAAATCCTCACTTTGCTGCTCTCCCACGCCAAGCGTGGGCTCAAAGGCATCGGCGGGGTCACTGAACACCACCGAGGCCACCACAAACATCAAAACCGTGCAGACAAGCGCCACCGCCACCAGCGAGATGACATACCGCGACATGGACACCATACGCGGGGGCTTTTTATCAAACAGGGCGATCGCCGGGGGCTTTTTCCCCTTCGGCATCTGCTCCTCCTGCTGCGCGGACACGCGCACAGCGGTCAGCTCCAGCGTCGAAAAGACGGTGCGAAGCCGCGCGGCGATCTCGATGGGATCGTGTTGCGGCGCGATCTCCAGCGTGACAAGTCCACTTTTTTTATCTACGGAAAAGTCGATGTCGGGAAACGCACGCAAAAGCTCCGCTTCCAGTGCTTTTCCCTTTTTCTTGATCTGATCCTTCGGGATAGAATAGGTGATCTTCATGCAAAAAATACCTTTCTCGTCGAGATTTCCACGTATGACATCACTCGGCGGTCGGCAGAAAACAGCAAGGACGGGTAAGCGGAGCGCCAAAGCGCTCCACTTACCCCGTTGTGTTTTTTAGAATTTAGAGGGCTTGGAGTTCAGATACTTTCTGACCATCAACGCCACCTTGAAGGTGATGGCGTGCTCGAACTCGCGCAGGTCAAGACCCGTGAGCTTGCGGATCTTCTCCAAGCGGTACACCAGCGTGTTGCGATGCACGAAAAGCTTACGGGAGGTTTCGGAAACGTTGAGGTTGTTTTCAAAGAAGCTCTGAATGGTCATCAGCGTTTCGCGGTCAAGGGAATCCAAACTGCCCTTCTTGAACACCTCGTGCAGGAACATCTCGCAAAGGGTGGTGGGAAGCTGGTAAATCAGACGGCCGATGCCGAGATTTTCATAGCTGATGATATTCTTTTCGGTTTCAAAGACCTTGCCGACCTCGATGGCCACCTGCGCTTCCTTATAGGCGCGCGCCAGATCCTTGATGTTGTCCACAGCGGTGGAAATACCGATTGCCACCTTGGCATAGAACTCGGTGCAAAGCGTGTCGGCAATGTTGGTTGCCATGCGCTCGATCTCCTTGCTGTCCGTGCCCGGCTTGATCTCCTTGACCAGCACGATGTCGTGCTCGCCCACGCTGATCACGTAGTCCTTGGACTTATCCGGGAACATGTTCTGCAGCATCTCGAAGGGCATCATATCCGTCTTGCCGAAGAACTTGATCAGGAAGACGATGCGCACCTCTTCGGTGTTGAAGTGAAGCTCCTTGCTCTTGATATAAATATCGCTCGGAAGGATGTTGTCAAGGATGATATTCTTGATGAAAGAGCCCTTGTCGTATTTTTCGTCGTAAAGGTTCTTGATATTCCCAAGGGAAACAGCAAGCAGCTTGCACATCTTCTCTGCCATGTGGTCCTCGCCCTCGACGAACACGATGTATTCGGTCTTGGCACCGCCCGCAATGGGAGAGTAAGTATAGCCACCCGTGGTGACCTTTTCTGCCGCGTATGCCATCTCTTCGCGCACGCCCTGCTTGACGTGGCCGATCTTGGCAAGCTCAGAACAGGAGATGATAACGCCGTTTTCGTCGATCACGCCAATCACGCGGTCGATGGCATCCTTCATCTGGTGGATCACGCCTTGAAACAATCTGTTAGACATAAAATTTCCTCATCCTTCTTATGTGTATTGCATAGAAACACATATATTCTACACGATTTTTAGTGATATTGCAATAGGGTTTCGCCAAATTTTACAAATTCCGATCATATTTTTTGTATGTTAACACAACCCGTCAAGTTCCAACATACAGCTGATGCAAGCAAGAACGAAGCCGGAAGCGGTTTCGGTGCGCAAAATGCGCGCGCCAAGTCCCGTCATCAAAAAGCCGTTTTGCGCGGCCCTTTGCGCTTCTGAGAGCGAAAAGCCCCCCTCGCTGCCGATCACGATCGCCAGTTTGCTTCCCTTTTCGATGCTTTGGGCACGAAGCAGCTTACCGATGGGAACGGTACCGTCCCCTTCGTAGCAAAAAAGCACCGTATCCGCTTCGGCGGCGCGTTTCATCATCTGCTCAAACTGCACGGTCGGGAGCACCTCAGGCAAAGAACCGCGACCGCATTGCTTGGCGGCCTCAAGCGCGATACGCGCTCGTCGCTCGGTCTTGTGCGCCTCCGCCTCGGGCTTTGCGCGCACCACACAGCGCTCGCTTTCGAAAGGAATGATACGCGAAACGCCGCATTCCACCGCCTTTTGGATCACGCTGTCCAGTTTATCTCCCTTGGGGAGCGCCTGATACAGGGTGATATGCACGGGCGGCTCCGTAGCGCTCTCCTTAGAGGAAATCACGCGCGCTTGCACGCAGTCGGGCAAAAAGGCGACCAGCTCGCAGTCGTATTCCGTGCGCGCCATATCGCACACGGTGATATGCTCACCCGCCGCCATACGCAACGCGCGGGAGATGTGGCGCGCATCGTCGCCCACAAGGGTGACCACGCCGTTCTCGATTTGTTGACTTGTTACAAAGAAACGCGGCAAACCGTCGCCTCCTTTTCAAAGATTTGAGTATATTATACCGCATTTTCACCAATTTGTCAACCTCTTTTTTGGCGCTTATTACATCTTTCTTGGCATTTTTTCTAAATGTGTGTTGAGGGTTTTATGGAAAGAAACGGAAGAAAAGAAGTTTTTTCTGTCCTTTTCTTCTTTTTTTATTGACAGAAAATGCTATCTATGATATAATATCTAGCATATATTTCGAAAGTGAGGTTTTCGTTTTGAATTTTGAGCTTCTTGCCCTCATCATCTACTTTGTCGCGATGATCGGCATCGGCGTCTTCTTTTTCGTAAAGGAAAAGAGCATTTCTGACAAAGATTACTTCCTTGGTGGCCGTCAAATGGGTCCCTGGGTAACCGCCATGAGCGCACAGGCCTCGGATATGAGCGCCTGGCTTTTGATGGGTCTGCCCGGCAGCATTCTTGCTTTTGGTCTTGGACAGGCATGGATCGGCATCGGTCTTGCCGTTGGCACGATCGCAAACTGGATTTTGGTTGCGGGCCGTCTGCGCCGCTTCTCTGCCGCCGCCAACGACTCGATCACCCTTCCCCAGTACCTTTCCAACCGCTTTGCCACCAAGTCCCCCATTCTGCAGGTCATCTGTGCCGTGGTCTTCCTTGTGTGCTTCACGGTCTACGTGGCATCGGCCTTCGTTGCGGGCGCAACAGTGATCACCGACCTGTTCCCCGACATTGAAAAGACCTGGGCGCTTCTGATCTTCGCCCTGATCCTGATCGTTTACACCTTCCTTGGCGGCTACAAGGCCGTTTGCTGGACCGACTTCTTCCAGGGTCTTTTGATGCTGGGTGCCGTGCTGATCCTGCCACTCATTCTGGTAATCGTGCGCGATCTGAATCCTGAGCTTCTCAACACCGCTGTCACAAGCGCCAGCGGTGCCTCCTATTCCTTTGTGGGAAATCTGTTCAACGCCTCCGCAACCGACATTATCAACGGTCTTGCCTGGGGTCTTGGCTACTTCGGTATGCCTCACATTCTGGTTCGCTTTATGTCGATCAAAAAGCCCTCGATGGCTAAAAAATCCGCCATCGTTGCCTGCACCTGGGTCGTTCTTTCCCTTGCTGCTGTGATCGTGATCGCACTGCTTGGCCGTATGACCGACGTGGGCACCTCTCTGCTTGCCGGTGACAACCAGAAGATGATCTTCATCTCTCTCTCTCGCAACATCTTCCCCGCTTTCATCGCGGGCATTCTGCTCTCCGCGATCATTGCCGCCTCGATGTCCACCGCTGACAGCCAGCTGCTGGTCGCCTCCTCCTCCTTCACCTCTGACGTTTACAAGCCCCTGATCCGCAAGAACGCCTCCGAAAAAGAGGTGCTTTGGGTCGGTCGCGGCGTGGTTATTCTGATCGCCATCGTTGCCTATTTTATCGCAAGCAGTAAGGCGGAGGGCGCACAAGCCATTATGGAGCTTGTGGAGAACGCGTGGGCCGGCTTTGGCTCCGCTTTCGGTGCCGTTGTGGTGCTTTCCCTGTTCTGGCGCAGATTTACCTATAAGGGTGCCGTTGCCGGCGTGATTGCGGGTGGTCTTACCGACGTGCTTTGGCTCGTGTTCGAGTCCAACGGCATTTTCAATACGGGCCTTTACGAAATGGTGCCCGGTGTGATCCTCAGCATCATCGCAGCCGTGGCCGTGACTCTCGTCGACAAAGCTCCCGCCAAGGAAGTGACCGACATTTACGACGTCGCTACCGCGCCCGGCGCGTTTGAGGGCGACAACGATTAAACCAAACAAAAAAGCCGTGCGCGTTTCGCGCACGGCTTTTTCTTTTCTTTATTTTTTCTTCACCACAAGGGCGCACCAGCCGTTGTCATCCAAGCGGCGGGCAATGGTAAGGTTTTGCGCCTCCAGCGCCTCGATGACCTCCTCGGCGCGCTCAGTGATGATACCCGATGCCAGCAAAATGGCATCGTCCTTCATATAGCGTCCCACGTCGGGAGCCATACGAATGATGATATCTGCCACGATGTTTGCGCAGATCAGGTCGTAAGGGCCGTCGGAAAGATCCACACCCTTGAGCAGGTCGGAAACGTCACAGGTGACGCATTTCTCGCCGCTGTCGGCGATATTCTCTCTTGCCACGCGCACGGCCACGGGGTCGATGTCGTAAGCACGGCAGCACGTAGCACCGAGCTTGGCGGCACAGATCGCCAGAATACCGCTGCCGCAGCCGACGTCAGCCACCTTCATACCCGGCGTAACGGTTTCCTCCAGTAGCTCGATCACAAGGCGCGTGGTTTCGTGCGTGCCCGTACCGAATGCCATACCGGGGTCCATCGTGACGATGATCTCGCCCTCTTTGGGCTCATATTCCTCCCATTTGGGAACGATAACCATTCTCTTGCCGATGTGCAAGGGCTTATAATACGCCTTCCAGGCGTTTGCCCAGTCCTCCTCGTTCACGCCGATGACCTCGATCTTACCCTCGACGCCAAGCGCGGCAAGGCGCTCTCTGACGAAGGCCACCACGTCGGTATAGGGGCGGTCAGCAGACAAAAACACGGAAACAGCACCAATCGTCTTATCGGCATTGAGAATGCTTTCGTCGATCAGATCGCCGTAGCAGGTCTTGAGGTCAATGTCGCTATAATCCTCGATCATCAGATTGTTGTTGACCATGCTCATCACGGCCACCAGGTCGTCCAGCGCCGCAAGCGGCACCGTTACCTTCAGCTGTGTCCAATCCTTGGTCGTCATAGTTTAGTCCTCCCCGTTCAGTTTTTCGAAAATGCGCTTGAAAAAACCGCTCTTTTTGCCGTAATTCTTCTCACGGCACTTGCCTGCAAAGACGCGCACCTGCTCCTTTTGCTCCTCCGTGAGCCCCTTGGGGATCTCGACGTTCACACGGAACACAAGGTCACCGCGGCGGTTGTTGTTATTCACGTAAGGAATGCCCTGCCCACGCACGGTAAACTGGGTGCCCGGCTGCGTTCCCTCGGGAATGGTGTACTTTATCTTCTCCTGCAGGGTCGGGATCTCGATCTCGGCACCCAGGATCGCATCGGTCACGGGGATCGGCACCTCGCAGTAGATATGATATCCCTCGCGCTCGAAGATCGGGTGGGGCTTGACCAGCACCTGAATGATCAGGTCGCCTGCGCCGCCGCCGTTTTTGCCGTCGTTGCCCTGACCGCGCAGCGCGATGCGCTCGCCGTCGTCAATACCGGCAGGAACCGACACCTCCAGCTTCTTGTTCACGCGGATCAGACCCGTACCGCGACAGTTTTGGCAAGGATTTTTGATAATCTTGCCCTCACCGCGACACGCGTCGCACACGCCCTCGCTTTGAAATTGCATACCGCCAAGGCGCTGGATCACACGCATACGGCCGCTGCCGTGGCATTTGCTACAGGTTTCAGACTTGCTTCCCTTTGCGGCGCCGGAGCCCACACAGTCGGGACAGCGGCAAATGCGGTTGTAGGAGATCTCACGCTTAACACCGAATGCCGCCTCCTCGAAGGTGACGGAGATGCGCGCGCCGATATCGTCGCCGCGCACGGGGCCGTTGCGTCTGGCACTGCCGCCACCGCCGAAGCCGCCGAATCCACCGCCGAAGAAGCTGCTGAAGATGTCACCGAAATCACCGAAGCCGCCAAATCCTGCGCCACCGGCACCGCCGGCGCCCGGCTCAAAGGCGGCGTGACCGAACTGGTCATACTGCGCGCGCTTTTCGCTGTCGGAAAGCACGGCGTACGCCTCGTTCACTTCCTTGAACTTCTGCTCCGCCTCTTTATTGTCGGGGTTCATATCGGGGTGATATTTTTTGGCAAGCGAGCGATACGCCTTTTTCAGCGCCTGCTCGTCAGCGCCCTTGTCAACGCCCAGAACCTCGTAATAATCTCTTTTTTCTGCCATGTAAAACTCCTTTAGGGAAAGCCGATTTCTCGGCTTTCCCTAATTGTATCCTGCTTATTTGTCGCTCTTGTCCTCAAAATCGGCGTTGTAGAAGCCCTGTCCACCCTGCGCGCCCTGATCGGCACCCATGTCGGGGCCTGCGCCCTGTGCGCCGCCCTGCTGTGCGTAAAGCTTCTCGGAAAGAGCGTAGAATGCCTTCTCCAGCGCCTCGGTGTCTGCCTTGATGGCGGCGGTGTCGCCCGTAGCCACGGTGTTGCGCAGCTTCTCGATGGCCTCCTTCACGGGGGCCTTGTCGTCGTCGCTCACCTTGTCACCGATCTCGCCGAGCGTCTTTTCGCTCTGGAAAATGAGGGTCTCGGCGTGGTTCTTGGTGTCCACTGCCTCCTTTTGCTTCTTGTCCTCCTCGGCGTACTTCTCCGCTTCCTTCATGGCGCGGTCGATCTCCTCCTGGGACATGTTGGTAGAGGAAGTAATGGTGATGTGGGTCTCCTTGCCCGTGCCCTTATCCATTGCGGTCACGTTCACGATGCCGTTGGCGTCGATGTCGAAGGTCACCTCGATCTGGGGCACGCCGCGGGGAGCGGGTGCGATGCCGTCCAGTGCGAAGCGGCCGAGCGTGGTGTTACCTGCGGCCATCTCGCGCTCGCCCTGCAACACGTGGATCTCAACAGAGGTCTGTCCGTCAGCAGCGGTGGAGTACACCTGGCTCTTCTTTACGGGAATGGTGGTGTTGCGCTCAATGATACGGTTGAACACGCCGCCAAGGGTCTCGATACCAAGCGAGAGGGGCGTGACGTCAAGCAAAAGCAAGTCGGTCTTGTCGCCGCCAAGCACGCCGCCCTGGATAGCGGCACCGAGTGCCACGCACTCGTCGGGATTGATGCCCTTGAAGGGCTCCTTGCCCGTGAACTTCTTCACGGCCTCCTGCACGGCGGGGATACGGGTAGAGCCGCCGACAAGCAGCACCTTCTCAATCTCGGAAACGCTCTTACCTGCATCGGCAAGTGCCTTGCGGGTGGGCTCCATGCAGCGGTCAACGAGGTCGGCCGTAATGCGGTCGAACTCGGCGCGGGAAAGGTCTGCCTCGAAGTGAAGGGGGCCTGCCGCAGTAGCGGTGATGAAAGGAAGATTGATGTTGGCGGTGGTCATGCCGGAAAGCTCGATCTTGGCCTTCTCTGCCGCGTCCTTCAATCTCTGAAGCACCATCTTGTCGTTGCGAAGGTCAACGCCGTTTTCCTTGAGGAACTTGTCAGCCATCCAGTCGATCACGCGCTGGTCGAAGTCGTCGCCGCCGAGCTTGTTGTCGCCGGCAGTAGCAAGCACCTCGAACACGCCGTCAGAGATCTCAAGAATGGATACGTCGAAGGTACCGCCGCCAAGGTCGAACACCATAATGGTCTGATCCTTGTCGTTTTCCTTGTCCATGCCGTATGCCAGTGCTGCGGCGGTGGGCTCGTTGATGATACGCTTAACCTCAAGACCTGCGATCTTGCCTGCGTCCTTGGTTGCCTGACGCTGTGCGTCCTTGAAGTAAGCGGGAACGGTGATCACTGCCTCGGTTACGGGCTCGCCAAGAAATGCCTCAGCGTCGGCCTTCAGCTTCTGAAGCACCATAGCGGAGATCTCCTGAGGGGTGAAATTCTTGCCGTCGATGGCGACCTTATAGTCGCTGCCCATATGGCGCTTGATGGAGCTTACTGTTCGGTCGGGGTTGGTGATGCTCTGGCGCTTTGCCACCTGGCCCACCATACGTTCGCCCGTCTTGGTGAACGCCACCACAGAGGGGGTCGTACGCGCACCCTCGGGATTGGGGATCACCTTGGGCTCGCCGCCCTCATATACTGCTACACACGAGTTGGTCGTACCCAAGTCGATACCGATAATTTTTCCCATGATTGATTTCCTCCTGAAATATCTTTCAATAAATTATTTTCGTTGTTAGTTGGCCACCTTGACCATGGCATAGCGCAGCACGCGCTCGCCGCGGCAGTAACCCTTTTGCAGGACCTCTGCCACCACGCCCTCGCCAAGCGTTTCGTCCTCCACGTGCATCACGGCATTGTGGAAGTTCGGGTCAAAGGGCTTGCCCTCGGCCTCAATCTCGGTAATGCCGAGCTTTTCCAGCGTGCTCGCAAGACCCTTGAGCGTAAGCGCCACACCCTGCTGCAGGTTTTCACCGTCCGCATACTTCACGGCGCGCTCGAGGTTATCGAAGATGGGCAAGAGGGCGCACAGCGCGTCGGCATAGGCGTCACCGTAGATACCCTCACGCTCCTTAGCGGAACGCTTGCGGAAGTTATCGTACTCAGCGGCAAGGCGCAGATATTTATCGTTGGCAGCGGCAAGCTCGGCGGTAGCGGCCTCCAGCTTTTCCGAAAGCTCGTCGATCTGTGCTTCCAGCTTCTTGGTCTTTTTCTTGCTTTCCTTTTCGGGGGCTGCAGCAGCTTCCTGCTCGGCGGGAATTTCTTCCGCCACAAGCTCCTCGTTCTTGATCTCGTCGGTCATGTTACTCTCCTTTATCCAACAGCTTTGGTTCGTTCAGCAAATTCGTGATGTTCGCGCCGAGATTGTCCAGCGTGGCAAGCACGCGGGCGTAATCCATACGCAAGGGACCGATGACGCCGATGGCGCCCACGGTGCGCTCGCCACGCTTGATGGGCTTGAAGACCACGGTGGAATTGTTGATAACCTTGACGCCTCCCTCGGAGCCAATCACCACGTTCACGCCGTCCCCTGCCCCCTCGCCCACAAGGTCGAGGATGTCCTCCTTGCGCTCCAGCGCACCCAAAAGCTCGCCAAGACTTTCCTTGTCGCTAAATTCGGGGTACTGCAAAAGCTTTTGCAATCCGTTGACCATCAAAGCACCGCTATCGAGGTCGCTGAGCACCTCGTAGATCGCCTTGATCACGGTGTTGAGCAGCGTGGCATCTCCCACGCGAAGCTCCATCTCCATCATGATGGGAAGTGTGATCTCCGCCAAGTTGACGCCGGTGGCCAGCTCGTTGAGCGTTGCGCTCAGCTTGGCGACAAGCGCGCTGTCCAGCTCACTTTCCGTGATGACGTTGCGCGTTTTCACAGCGCCGCCCGCCGTCACGATGATCAGAATAAAGCTGTGCGAGTCGATCAGTGCGATCTCGTACTTGCTGACCGTGACCGAATGGGCGCGGGGCTTGATGGCAAAGCCCGTATAGTTCGTGAGCTCGGTCGCCACGCGCGAGGCCTTATCCAGAATACTGTCAAGCTCCGCCATTTTGATCTTCATCAGCTGGTTGATCTGGGCAATATCCTTGGCGGTCATCGCGTAATCCTCTAAAAGCGCGTCCACGTAAAAGCGGTATCCCTGCTTACTTGGCACACGCCCCGCCGAGGTGTGGGGCTGCTCCAGATAGCCGAGCGTTTCCAGCTCCGCCATCTCATTGCGAATGGTGGCGGAGGAACAGCTGAGCTGTCTGCTTTCCGTCAAGTACTTGGAGCCCACCGGCTCACCGTCCTGAATATGCGCTTCCACGATCGCTTTCAGAATCATCTTTTTGCGCTCGCTGAGTCCCTGCTCTCGTGATGCCACTGTGCTCCCCCCTTTTTTTGTCTATTTTTAGCACTTGCAAACACTGAGTGCTAAAATCACAATAAAAATATACCACCATTGTCCCCTTTTGTCAAGCGTTTTACGCAATATTTTTGTTATTTTTAGGATGCAAGTGCTAAAATTTTCACTTTCGACACATAAAAAGGGCACAGGGCGGATCTTTCGGAGAAAAAATCCACTCTGTGCCGCATTTTTCGCGCCCTTTCGCGCGCGTATTATATTGAGGTATGAAGCGCTCAATCCTTCTTCAAAAACGGGGGCTTGAAAAACTGATACAGCTGACACGGGATCATGCCGTTGAAAAGCTTACGCTTTTTGTCGGCGCGCCGTCCGTAGAACTGCTCGAATTTCTCGTGCGAGGTCAGCACGTAGATCTGCCAGGGGGAAAGAAGCGCAAACTGCTTACCGATGTCACGGTAAAGCGCCTCCACCTCACGCAGCTCCATCAATCTCTCGCCGTAAGGCGGGTTGCACACCACCGTTCCCTTGCGCTCGGCGCTCGGCTTTTCGATGCGGCGCGCATCAGCGCGGAAGAAGCGAACACAATCCGCCACACCCGCACGCGCGGCATTTTCCCGCGCATATTGCAGCACCCGCTCGTCAAGGTCGGAGCCGAAAATTTCGGGATGTACGTCGCGGCGCACCAGATCCCGCGCCTCTTCTTCCGCCCTTTTCCAAATATCGTGATGCAGACAGTCAAAATCCATCGCGGCAAAGCGGCGGTCAAGCCCGGGGGCGATATTTTTAAGAATCATCGCGTTCTCGATCACAATGGTACCGGAGCCGCAAAAAGGATCCCAAAAAAGAATGTCCTCACGCGGGCGAGCAGTAAGCGCCAGTGCCGCGCCCAGCGTTTCGCGCAAGGGTGCCGCGCCCGCGGCGGGGCGGTAGCCGCGCTTGTGCAGCGCCACGCCGCTGGTGTCGATCATCAGCGTTGCCACGTCCTTGAAGATAAAGAACTCGATCTGATATTTCGCGCCCTCCTCCGAGAACCATTTGATGCCATAGGCATCACTAAGGCGCTCCACAACCGCCTTTTTCACGATGCTCTGGCAGTCGGGAACCGAGTAAAGCTGCGAGCGAATGGCGTGTCCCTTCACGGGGAACGCGTCATCGGGACCGATGAAATCCTCAAAGGGCAGCGCGCGCACGCCGTCAAAGAGCTCGGTAAAGCTGCGCGCCTCGAACTGCCCCACGCGAATAAACACGCGCTCCGCCAAGCGCAAGCGCACGTTGGCACGCGCGATGTCGGCCTCGGTGCCCTCGAAGGTCACGCGCCCGTCCATCGTTTCAATCCTTTTACAGCCAAGGGCGTCGATCTCCTCGCCCAGCTGCTTTTCCAGGCCAAAAAGGCAGGTTGCTACAAGTATCATTTTTGATTCCTTTCCAGCCATTTTTTCAGATATTGGCCCGTATAGGATGCGGGGTGCTTCGCCACCTGTTCCGGTGTGCCTGTCGCCACCACGGTGCCGCCGCCCTCACCGCCCTCGGGGCCGAGGTCAACAATATAGTCGGCGGTCTTGATGACGTCGAGATTGTGCTCGATCACGATCACGGTGTTCCCCGTTTTCACGAGTCTCTCCAGCATCACGATCAGCTTTGCCACATCTGCGGTGTGCAGACCCGTGGTCGGCTCGTCCAGGATATACACGGTCTTACCCGTACTGCGCTTTGACAGCTCGGTCGCAAGCTTGATGCGCTGCGCCTCGCCACCAGAAAGCGTGGTCGAGGACTGACCGATCTGGATATATCCAAGACCCACGTCCAACATCGTTTGCAGCTTGCGTCTGATCGCGGGAATGCCGTCGAAGAAATACACGCCCTCCTCCACGGTCATTTGCAGCACGTCTGCGATGCTCTTTCCCTTATAAAGGACGTCAAGCGTATCGCGGTTATAGCGCTTGCCCTTGCACACGTCACAGGTGACGTAAACGTCGGGTAAAAAATGCATTTCGATCTTCTTCACGCCGTCACCCTCACACGCCTCGCAGCGACCGCCGCGCACGTTGAAGGAAAAGCGCCCGCCCGTGTAGCCGCGCGCCTTTGCCTCGGGGGTCTTGGCGAACAGATCTCGGATCTCGTTGAAAAGCCCCGTATAGGTCGCGGGGTTGGAGCGCGGCGTGCGCCCGATGGGGCT
>JAZRFG010000034.1:0-5601 GCA_045661265.1 Eubacteriales bacterium | reverse complement strand
CGCGCGAGCTTGGCGGCGGCGCGCATTTCCTCCTCGCTGGCGTCGGGGCGGCCGTACATGATGTTGTTGCGGATCGTGTCGCGGAACAGCACCGTGTCCTGCAGCACGATGGCGATCGCGCGGCGCAGCGTCTGCTTTGGCAGGTCACGCACGTCGGTGCCGTCCACCAGAATGGCGCCGCTGTCGATCTCGTAAAATCTGGTCAGCAGGTTGACCACGGTGGTCTTGCCCGAGCCCGTGGCACCCACGATGGCGATCTTTTTGCCTGTGCTGACCGCGAGGTCGAAGCCGCGCAGCACGCTCTCGCCCTCGACGTAGGAGAAATGCACGTCCTCAAAGCGGATGTTGCCTGTGATGTTGGCGGGAGTGAGGGTGCTTTCCCCCTCGTCGATCTCGTCGGGGTGATCCATGATCTGGAAGATGCGCTCCGCGCCAGCAAGCGCGGTGAGAATGGCGGAATACTGGTTGGCAATCTGGTTGATCGGGTGGGTGAACTTTTTCGAGTAGGAGAGCATTGATTGAATGTTACCAATGCTGACAGAGCCCGGCGTGCCGAACAGGATCAGCGCGCCGCCCGTGGCGGCGACCAGCACGTATTGCAAATTGCCGATGAAGTTCATCACAGGGCCCATGATCGAGCCCCACACGCGGGCGCGTACCGAGGTGTCGCGGTATTGCTCGCTGATGCCGGAGAACAGCTCGACGGCGGTGTGTTCCTTGCCGTACGCCACCACCGTGCCGTAGGAGGTGACCATCTCCTCGACCGTGCCGTTCATCGCGCCAAGCAATCTCTGGCGGGCGATAAAGTGCTTGCGCATCAGCTTGCCGAGCTTTGCGGATACGGTGATGGAAAGCGGGATCGTGATCATGGCGACAAGCGTCATCACAGGGCTTAAGATCAGCATCATCACAAGCGTTCCCACAATGGTGAGAATGCCCGAGAACAGGAGCGTCACGGCGCTGGAAACGGCGTTGGATATGTTCTCGACGTCGTTGGTCATGCGCGACATGATGTCGCCGTGCTTGTGCGTGTCGGTGTAGCGAATGGGGAGCTTGGAGATCTTCTGGAACAGGTCGTTTCGCATCGTGTAGACCACGTGCTGGGAAAGCTTGGCGGCGATCACGTGCATCACGAAGTTCATCGTGGCATTACACAGGAAGAACACGCCCATCAGCACAAGGATACCGGTAAGACCAAGGGTCTTGCCGTCCCGCCCCAGGTATTCGCCCGCGGTGAAATGCACCTTGAATTTGGTGTAGGTGCTGATGCTTTCAAACTGCTCGCCGTTGGGCTCGTAATTATAGACGATCTCGTCGGTGTGCTCGTTATAGTAGACCGGCTCGATGGCGTCGATGGCATAGCCCTGGAACAAGGGCCCCAAGAGGTCGATAAAGCTGGTGAGCAGAGTGATGACAAGCAACAGGATCAGAATATAGCGCGCGCGGCCGATATAGCCGAGCAGGCGACCGAGCGTTTCTTTGGTATGCTTGGGCTTTTCCTTGGTGAGGCGGCTGGCGTGCGGCCCGCCGGGACCGCCGCCACCGGGGCGTCCGGGGGGCGCGAGCATAGGTCCGCGGTTATTCATTTGCCGCACCTCCTCTCTCCATCTGGGAAGCATAGATATCGCGGTAGGTTTCGCACGTTTGCATCAGCTCATCGTGCGGGGCGCAATAGCGGATCTCGCCCTCCTCGATGACCGCGATACGGTCGGCGTCGCGCACACTGGCGATACGCTGTGCGATCAGGATCACGGTCGTGTCGGCAAGCTCCTCGTGCAATGCCTTTCGAAGCTTGGCCTCGGTCGCCAGATCCAGCGCCGAGGTCGCGTCGTCCAGGATCAGGATCTGCGGCCTGCGGCAAAGCGCGCGGGCGATCGACATTCTCTGCTTTTGCCCGCCCGAGAGCGACGCGCCCTTTTCTGCGATAAAGGTGTCGTACCCCGCGGAAAATCCTTCGATGAAATCAGCGGCCTGCGCCACCTCGGCGGCGCGCTTTACCTCCTCCTCGGTGGCGTCGGGGCGCCCCCAGCGAATGTTGTTTTTCACCGTGTCAGAGAACAGCTCGCTTTTTTGCAGCACGAAGCCGATCTTGTGGCGCAGGTGTGTGAGGTCGCAATCCTTCACGTTCACGCCGTCCACCAGCACCTCGCCCTCCGTGGGGTCATAGAAGCGGGGAAGCAGGCGCACCAGCGAGGATTTGCCCGCGCCCGTGGCGCCCACGATGGCAAGTGTTTCGCCCTCGCGGACGGACAGATTGATGTTTTTGAGCACCGGCTCACCCACGGTGCCGGGATAGCGGAAGCTGACGTTTTTCAGCTCCACGGCGATGGGCGCGGCGGGGGAGATATCGGTGCCGCTTTTGATGACGGGGTCGCAGTCCATCACCTCTTTTACGCGGCGGGCGCTGGCAAGCGCGCGGGAGATCATTTGGAAGAGCATCGTGACCATCATCACCGACATCAGCACCTGTGTGGTGTAGGTCACGGCGGCCATTACGTTACCCGTGCTCATGCCCAAAAAGCCGTCTGCGATGCGGTTGCCGCCAAGCCAGATAATGGCGATGATGGCAAAGTTCTGCACCAGAATGATAACGGGCTGAATGATGGCGGAAAGCTTTTGCACGCGATAGTTGATCTCGCGCAGCTCGCGGTTGGCGATCTCAAAGCGCTCGCACTCGTGCTGTTCGCGCACGTGCGCCTTGACGACGCGCGCGCCGCTGACGTTCTCCTGCACCACACAGTTAACGGCGTCCAGCTTCTTTTGCACCTTGCCGTAAAGCGGCACCGTGCGGGAAAGCACAAAGGCAAGCGTGAGGATCAGCACAGGCAACGAGAAGAGCAGCACCGCGCCGAACTGCACGTCCAGCGTGAGCAAAAAGACCGTGCCGCCAAGGAAAAACATTGGAGAGCGCACGAACATGCGAAGCAGCGACTCCATAAACTCCACGATCATGCTGATGTCATTGGTCATACGCGTGACAAGCGAGCCGGTGGTGAACTGATCCGTCTGCTCCAGCGACAGCGACATCACCTTGGCGTAGGCATCGCGGCGCAGGTCGTGGCCGAAGCCCTGTGCGGCCTTGGCGGCGGTGTAGGCACAGAACGTGCCGAAAAAGCCGCCGATCAGCACGATCACCAGCATCAAAGCGCCAAAGGTGAAGATGATCTGCAGCGAGGAATAGCTCCCCTCGCCAAAAAGCAATCGCATCACGAAATAGGCAAGATCACTCTCGCGGAGATCCTCGCCGATGATGCCGAAGTTGACGATGAAGGACATCAGATACGGCAGGCACAGGTCGGCAAGCACCTCGCCCATCATCAGAAGCGGCGAGAGAATGGCGTAAAGCTTATAGGGCTTTAAGTATTTGAACAAGCTTTTCATCTCACACCTCCGTCAGGTTGTCGCGCACGCGCAAAAGCAGCGCTTCCAGCGTTTTTTGCTCGTCCTGTGAAAGCCCCTTGACCGCCTGATGGTCGTTGGTGGAAAGGCGGTGGAGCTGCTCGCGGTCAAACGCGCGCCCTTTTTCGGAAAGCGCCACGCGGTTGGCGCGCTTGTCGCGTGCGTCCGACACGCGGGTGATGTAGCCCTCTGCCTCCATGCGGTACAAAAGGGTGCTGACCGTGGGGGGCTTGAGGTGGGTGAGGTTCACGATGTCCAGCTGCCCGAGCGACTCGTTCACGGCAAGATGCGCCATCACCACGCGTGCGGTGCTTTGGGCCATCACGCCGCACTCCTCGCGCTGCATACGCGCGCGCAAAAGGCGAGAGATCTCCATCACAAGCCGTGGCGAGAGGGGCATATCCCGCAACTCCGCGCGCGGCGGCAGGGGCGGAAGATGTGAAATTTGTTTCGGCATAGTGCGTCCTTTCAAAAATAGTTAGTTTGCTAACTAATTATAACAGCCGCGGCGCGCGCTGTCAAGTATTTCCTGCAAAAACGGCAGATTTTTCCGCCTGCCGCGCCGCGCGCATCGTTGCTTTTAGGGTGGATAAAACAGACAAAGCACGGCTTTATTGCTATTGATGAAAGCGCGTTTTTTGCACATAGTAATAAAGCAAAGCGATTTTGGGGGGAGAAAAATATGAAGACGATGAAAAAACCGAAGCGGCTGCTGGCGCTGTTTCTTGCGGTGCTGGCGCTTGTTTCGGCGGCGGTGTTGCCCGTTGGGGCAAGCGGCGGGGAGCGCCCCGCGCTGTGGGTGGGCGGCATCCCGTTTGGGGTGCGCTTTTTTACGGAGGGGATCCTTGTGGTGGGGTACTGTGACGTGCAGTGCGGTGGCGCGTGTCACAATCCCGCGCGTGCGGCGGGCCTTGCGCCGGGGGATTGCATTTATCAGATCAATGAGGAAAGCCCGCATACGGCGGGAGAGCTCAGCGAGATGCTGCAGGGCAGCAAGGGTGAGCTCACGGTGCGCTATCGGCGGGGCGGCGAGGAGCGCAGTGCCACGCTCTCACCTCTTGTCTGTGACGAGGACGGGAAATGTCGAATCGGGCTTTTTGTGCGGGACAGTGGCGCTGGCATTGGTACCGTAACCTTTGTGACGGAGCGAGGGAACACCTTTGCGGGTCTGGGGCACGGCATTTGCGACGGGGAGAGCGGCGCGCTCATTCCGCTTTCGCGCGGCAGCGTGATGGGCGTGACGATCGGTAGCATTGCGCGGGGCGCTGTGGGCGCGCCGGGCGAGCTGAAAGGGCACTTTTCGGCGGGGAAGATCGGCTCGCTTTTGGGGAATACGGTCTGCGGCGTTTACGGCGTGCTTGCCGAGCGCCCCACTCTGCCCGCGGGCAAGTGTGAGATCGCCTACAAAAGCGAGGTGCGCGAGGGGGCGGCTACCGTGTGGTGCACGCTGGATGATAACGTCTGTCGCGCCTACACGGTGCAGATCTCGCAGATCCATCGCGGTGCCGAGGGCAACAAGTGCTTCACGGTCAAGGTGACGGATAAGGACCTGCTCGCCCGCACGGGCGGCATCGTGCAGGGCATGTCGGGCAGCCCGATCCTGCAAAACGGGCGGCTGATCGGCGCCGTTACGCACGTCCTGATCGGCGACCCGACCACGGGCTACGGCATCTTTATCGAGAATATGCTGGCGAATATCCCAAAGGCACTTTCCTGACGGAGCATACGGCAAGGAAAAGCCCGAAAACTCGTACCGTTTTCGGGCTTTTTCGTCTTTTTTGCCATTTTTCGAAAGATTGTTGACATTTTCCCTTAAAATGGTATATAATATCTATGAATTTTCATCTCTTTGAAAGGAGCGCGCACAATGGTCAAAAACGTTCCCGAAATGTTTGGCTGTATGGTATTCAACGAGGAGGTCATGGCACAAAGATTGCCTGAGGACGTCTATCTTTCTCTGCGCAAAAGCGTAGAGCAGGGTAAGGAGATCGACCCCTCGATCGCGGATACCGTTGCGGGTGCCATGAAGGATTGGGCGATCGAAAAGGGCGCCACTCACTATACCCACTGGTTCCAGCCCCTCACCGGCGTCACCGCCGAAAAGCACGAGGCGTTCCTGACGCCCGTCGGCGGCGGCAAGGTCATTATGAAATTCTCGGGCAAGGCGCTCATCAAGGGCGAGGCCGACGCCTCCTCCTTCCC
>JAZRFG010000033.1:0-15422 GCA_045661265.1 Eubacteriales bacterium | reverse complement strand
GTCATTTCGTTTGTGCTGTTGACGATCTTTAACTCCCTTTGGGGAAATAAAAAGGATAATATGCCGATCATTGGATTGCTTGTCGCGTCGCTGATCGCGATGGTCTACTGTATCCTGTTGCCGATAGGCAATCTGTGGCAGATACTTATCCTTATTGTTCCCGCAGAGCTTATCGTGACCTGCTGCTTCAAGCCCAAAAAACGCTCTCGTGTTGATTTGAAGAGTGCAAAAAAGGGAGAGAGCGATAGGGAACAATGATCTGTTCTAAAAAGCGTGAGGGCGGAAGGAGTAATTCCTTCGCCCTCACGCTTTGCTGCAAACAAAAACCGCCACCCGATTGGGCGGCGGCTTTGTTTATGGAGCTGCTAATCGGATTCGTGACCGTCCACGTCGCGTCGCGACGTAGGAAGCCGCGAAAAGTAAGCAACTGCCTCTTAAAAAGCACTTTTGGCTTCCATATCGCTCCTCGTACCGACTAACAGCCCACAAACAAAAACCGCCACCCGATTGGGCGGCGGCTTTGTTTATGGAGCTGCTAATCGGATTCGGACCGATGACCTCGTCATTACCAATGACGTGCTCTACCGACTGAGCTATAGCAGCATGTTGCTTTACGCAACGTTGATATTATAACAAAAGAATGTGGGCTTGTCAATAGGGTTTTGAAAATATTTTCGATAAATTTGACGCAAATTCCGCAAAAAAACAAAAAAAGATACAATATTCGGCATTTTGTCATTTTGCGCGCCGTTGGCTTGACAAAGTAAAAGAAAGATATTATAATGATATTGTTATGCGAAACGACAGAACGCATCAATTTTCAATTTCCAATCAAAGGAGCATTTGCATGAACAAAAAGGTTATCATAGCCAGCGACAGCACCTGCGATCTCGGCGCAGATCTTATTGCACGCTACGGTATTCAGATCGTGCCCCTTTCTGTGAATTTGGGGGATAAGATCTATACGGACGGGGTGGATATTGATCCCGATATGATCTATAGCCATTACGAAAGGGCACGCGAGTTGCCCAAGACCGCGGCGCCCAACGTGCTTGATTTCCAGACCTTTTATCAAAAATATACCGACGAGGGTTTTGCCGTGGTGATGTTTACAATCAGCGCGGAGATGTCCTCTACCTACAATAACGCGCGCCTGGCCGCGCTGGATTTCGAGGACGTTTACGCCGTGGACGGCCGCAACCTTTCCACGGGCGGCGGACTCTTGGTGCTGCACGCCGCAGAGCTTGCGGCACAGGGCAAGAGCGCTGCCGAGATCGCCGAGGAATGCCGTGCGATGACGCCCTTGGTGGACGCCTCGTTCGTGATCGACAATCTGGAATTTTTGCACAAGGGCGGCCGCTGCTCGACGCTGGCGGCACTGGGTGCCAATCTGTTGCAGCTGAAGCCCTGTATTGCCGTGAGCGACGGTAAAATGTCGGTGGGCAAAAAATACCGCGGCAAGTTTGCCGTTGTGCTTAAAAAGTATATCGAGGATCGTATCGGCGACGGCGAGGGAATCCGCAAAAATCGCGTTTTTGTGACGCACGCGGGCTGTGACGCGGCCATCGTTACCCAGTGTGTGGATCAGGTCAAGGCGCTCGGTCTTTTCGACGAGGTGCTGGTCACCCGTGCGGGTTGCACGGTCTCTGCACATTGCGGCCGCAATACGTTGGGTGTGCTGTTTGTAAGAAACTGAGAAAAAGAGGTGCCGATTGCCGGCACCTCTTTTTTGCGTGTATTTTCTTGACAAATGGCGCATCATCTCTTATAATATGTATATAATACTGAACGTTTACACGGCGCTTGGCGCCGACGGAGGATAAAGATGAAGCTTTTGGCCAGAACGATTGCTTTTTTACTGGCGATCCTGTTGCTGCTTGGCGTGCTCGCAGGGTGCGCGGGAGCGTTGGATCCGCTGGGATATTTGAAGGATTCGATGGAAAGGGCGCTGCGCGAATCGCTCGCGGGGCAGATCCTGGGCGTGTTTTTTGACGCGGTGCAGGGTGGCTCGCTGGCGTTGGATTTCGGCGGCACCGATCTTGTAGGGGGCTTGCCCGACGAGGCCAAACTGAAGCTGTGGCTGGATGCCGATGACGAGCGCGCGGCGCTCGATGCTTCTCTTGTGCTTGCGGGCGAGAGATTTGAGGCGCAGGCGTTCCTTGACGAATACGAGATCGCGGCGATCTCCCCCACTTTCCTCGGCTCCAATACGCTGGGGTTTGATTTTAATGCATTGGAAGCGGATCTGAGAAACTCGATCTTTTCCAACAACAGCGGCACCGTATTTGCGCATCCCGACATCTCTGCGGCAAGCGCGTCGCGTGTAAACGCGATCAAAAACGGCGCATTTTCCTTGCTGGATACGACTGAGGACGGATTGGAGAGTGTGGAGGAGGTCGTTGAGTATTTCCTCGAGGCACTTTCCACCTATGCTTCGCACACCCGCCATAAGGAGAACGGCTGCGTTTATATCTCGCTGGATATCAACAACGATTCGCTTTCCCGCGCCCTGCGCGCCACGCACGAGATGGTCGCTGACGACGGATCTTTGGTCAAATTCGTGCAGCAGATCGCCAAGACCGTGGATAGCATTTGCTCCGCCGCGACCGGTGTCAATGACACCTCGCTCACCGACAGGGTCAAGTATTTTTTAAATAGCGAGGCGGATATTGATGCGCTTTGCGTTGAGATCGACCGACTCCCCGCCTTTACCCTTGCGGTGCAGGCGCGCGTGCGCTCCTTCGGTATGGATCTGGAAACGTTCCGCGCCACGCTCACGCAAGAGGGCGCGGTTCGCGCGGATCTTTCGCTGGAGCTTGCCGAGGAGGGGGAGCAAAGCAAGCTTTCGCTGCTCTTTGATGGTGTTTTGCGCGAAGTGACGGTGCGCGTGGTAAAGGACAGCTATCGTAATTATGCCGCCGAGCTTGGCTACCGTAAGATCACCGACGAGGGCATTGTGCTTTCCGTCACGGGAGATCTGCAGGCAAACAAGCGCGACAAAACCTATACGCTCTCGCTTGCCGAGGGTGAGCAGCTCCGCGTTTTGAAAGGGAAATATGTTTTTTCCGATGAGGAGATTTTGCTTGCGGTGGACGGCGTTACGCTTGGTGGCGAGAACAGAAAGCTTTCTTTCTCGCTTAGCATAAAGGCCGAGGATCGGGTGCCGCAGATGCCGCAATACCAAAACGTGGTGAAAATGGACGTGACGCGCTTTACGCCGATTTACGAGCGTGCCGTGCAGGCCCTTGACAAATTTAAGGGGCTGTGGCAGAGCGCAAGTTTCACGCCGCACGGCGTGCTTGGCAGTGTGCTTGGCACGCTCGGGCTGGAGCGGGAATTGGCGCAATAAACAGACAGAGTTTTGTGTCGAGGGAATTAGAGTTTGATTTTTGGCACATCATAATCAAAAAGGAGCGAAAAATGGACGCAAAAGCATTGTTTCGTATCGAATACGGATTGTATCTGGTTACAACGAAAAAGGGAAGCAAGGATAACGGCGCCATTCTCAACGCCGTGATCCAGGTTACCGACACGCCCGCGCGCGTGGCCGTGACTGTGAACAAACGGGGATACACCCATGAGCTGATCTGCGAAACGGGCGTGCTGAACTTGTGCGCGCTGGGCGAACAGACGCCCTTTTCCGTATTTCAAAAGTTCGGTATGCAAAGCGGTCGCACGGCAGATAAGTTTGCGGGCGAGCGCGCATATCGTACGGAAAACGGCCTTTATTTTCTTCCCGACTACGCCACGGCGGTGATCTCGTTGCGTGTGGCGGAAAGCGTGGAGCTTGGTACGCACGTGATGTTCATCTGTGACGTTGAGGACGCGATGATCCTTTCCGACGAGCCCACGATGACCTATTCCTATTATCACGCGAATGTCAAGCAAAGGCCCGCGAAAAAGCGTGGCTACGTGTGCCGCGTCTGCGGCTACGTTTACGAGGGGGATCCGCTGCCGGCGGATTTCGTGTGTCCCTTGTGCGGACACGGCGTCGAGGATTTTGAACCGATAAACGAGTAAAAAAAGCCCGTTATGCGAAAGCATAACGGGCTTTTTTTCACATCTCCAGCGCTTTGCCAAGCGGCAGAGAATAGATCAGAATCTGATCGGGGCGCTTGCCGCAGATATCTTCCAGTGCTTGTGCATAGTAGGAAAGCTGCTCGCCGTGGCGCTCCTTCAGCTTGGCGGCGGCCAAGCGCTCGTCTGCAAGCTCTGCGGAGTCAAGGCGATCCGTCTTATAGTCGCAAAGGATCAAGCGATCCTCCCCATCAAAATAGAACAGGTCGATGACACCCTGCACGGCAAGCTTTTCCTCACCGAGCGTGCGGGCAAAGCCCTCGTCCTTGGTGAAGTCGGCGGCAGGGAGAAAGATGTGAAATCTCGTTTCGCGGTAAAGCGCGCGAGCGCTTTTGAGCGAGTGGTAAAAATCGCTTTCAAAGAAGCGCGAAAGCTCGGGAAAGCGCACCAGCTCGCGCGTTTCGGGCGCGAGGAAGCGTTTTTCGATCAATCTGTCCAGCTCGGCCTCCACGCCGTGTTTTTCTGCCAGCGCAAAATTGCAAAATTGCAAAAATTCGTGTGTGGCGGTGCCGCGTGCGGCGGCAGTCGCCTTTTGCGCGGGTGAAAGGAATGCGGGCGTCTGATCAAAGCTGTGAAGCAGCTGCTCGGCGTCTGCCTCGCGGATCTCGCTCGGTGCCGGAGTCTGCGTGTCGTAGACGTCAAGCACGCCGGGGGAGAGCTTGGAAACGGAGAGCTTTGCGGGCAGACGCGTAAGGTGACGCGCGGGGTATACAAAGGAGAAGCGTTCCCGCAAAACCGCAGAAATTTCATTCCGTTTGGCGGGTAAATCCGATTCTGCCGTGGTAAGATCTGCCGTGACGTCTGCGGGAATATCCTCTTCCTTGACCACGTCCACCGTGGCAAAGGCGTCGTGATCCCCACGCAGCAGTGCGGCAAGGATCCAGTAGATATAGGCGGGACCCCGCTCGCACACGAAGCGTCCCCCCTCACTTGCGGCAAGCCCTGCTCGGTTCAAAAGATGCTCGGCGCCGTAAGGGGAATCGGCCGTTACGTACAGGCGCTCTCTTGCGCGCGTCATCGCTACGTAAAGCACGCGCATCTCCTCCTCCAGTGCGCGGCGGCGCAAAAGAAGCGCAATGCTTTGGCGTTGGAAAGTGTTCGCGCGGGAAAAGGGTCCCGCGTTGGGCAGGCGAATGGCGCAGCCCAGCTCCTCGTCGTCCAAAAAATGCTTGGAAAGATCCTTGTCGTTGAAGCGTGTGGCCGTGCCCGCAAGGAAGCAAACGGGATATTCCAAGCCCTTGGAATGGTGGATGGTGATCAGGGAAACGGCGTTTTCCTCGCCGTCCGGCGCGGGCATCTTGCCCTTGCTTTCCATAATGCCGTCCACGTAGCGCACGAACTGATAAAGCCCCTTGAAGCCGTTCGACTCAAAGGTGCGGGCATACTCGTAAAGGCGTTGCAGATTGGCGCGGCGCTCGGTGGGCGGATTGCCCGCATCGTCCGCGCGGCCCGCAAAGGAGAGAATGGCGCTTTCGCGGTACAAATAGCGCAAAAGTCGGTCAACGGGCAGTGTTCTCGCCTTTTCACGCCAGAGCGAAAAGCGCTCGGTGAAGTCGCGCAGACGAAGCGAACGTGCGTCCTCTCCCACAGCCTTTTGTGCGGCGGTCTTCACTGCCTCGTAAAGCGAGAGCTCGCCCGCGTTCGTCGCGTGCAGGGCAACCAGATCCTCCAGCGTGAAGCCGAAGAAGGGGGAGCGAAGCGCGGCGGCCAGATACACGTCACGATAGGGGTTGTCCAGCGCGGCAAGCAGGGAATAGACGCAAAGCACGTCGGGATTTTCAAAAAAGCTCTTGCGCGAGGTGTCGTTGCAGGGAATGCCCAGCGCCGCCAGGTGTTTGGCAATGTGCGGGGCAAGCGAGGCGTTGCGCATCAGCACGGCAATGTCAGCGGGCAGAATACGCGTGCCGTCCGCCTTTTTCTCGCCGCCAAGCAAGCGCGCGATCTCGCGCGCGATCCAGCGTGCCTCTGCCTTGCTGGCGTCCGCCTTTTCCTCCTCGTCGCTCTCGCCCTTCACGGGCTTTGCGCGGTCGATCAGCACGACGCGGCATTTTTCCCCCGTGTACTCCGGGGTTGGCAGATCCTTGGAAAAGACGAGGTCGTCCTCCTTGCTGTATCCGATGCTTTGTGCTGCAGATCCAAACAGATCCCCCGAAACGGTATTGGAAAAGTCGATCACGTTTTTGTCGCAGCGGAAGCAGTTTGACATGAAAACGGTGGCGGGCTCGCCCGCCTTTGCGCGCTCCAGTGCGGGGAAACGGCGGCGGTAGTCGGCGAAAACGTTGGGCTGCGCGCCGCGGAAGCGGTAGATGCTTTGCTTGATGTCGCCTACCATAAAGCGATTGTGGGCGTCGGCAACGGCGCGGAAGGTGGCGTCCTGCATGCTGTCCACGTCCTGATATTCGTCGATGAAGATGGCGTCGTACTTGCTTCTTACCTCGGCGGCAAGCGTCGTGGGCTCGCCGTCCTTGCCCACCAGCAGGCGGTAGGCGGCACGCGAAACGTCGGAAAACTCTGCGATCTCGCGTTGCAGCTTAGCGGCGCGGTAGGCCGTATCAAAGCGCGTGAGCGCCGCGTGCAGAAGTCGCAGCACGCGCGCGCTTTCTGCGGCACTTTGCGCGATCTCCTGCGTGTGAAAGACGGAAAGCGCGGGGATGTGCTTTTCCTTTTGGTTTTTGAGGAAAACGTCGCAAAGCTCCATCGCGCTGGTCAGCTCCGGGGTGCGATCAGGGCATTTTCCGCCCGGCTTTCTGATTGCAAAGTCGGCGCAAAGGGCCTCGCGCACCTGCTCGTAGCGCTTTTCCTCCAAAAGGGAGAGCAGCGTGCGATAGCGCTCCAAACGCTCCGAAAAATAGGCGCTGTAACGGCGCGTGAGCTTTTCCGCGTTCGGCTCGGCTTCGGTGAGATCCAGCGCGCGCGCGAACAGGCGCTGTCCCGTTTGCGCGTGTGCGCGCACCTCATCAGCCCAAACCTTGCCCCAAGGGGTATCAAGCGGATTTTCGCCGCTCGCTTCCATTTGTGCGGCACTGAGAGAGAGCATCTCCAGCGCTTGCGGATAGCGCAAAAGCTTGTCGTAAATATCCAGAAGCGTGTCCGTCAGGCCCTCTTCGGAGCGCAGGTCGCACAGAATGTCGGAAATGACGGAAAACTCCGCGTTTTCCGCATACATCGCGTCCACGGCTTCGTTCATCAGATCGCGGCGCAGTCCCAAAAGCTCACTCTCGTCCGCAAGACGTACCGAGGCGGGGAAGCCCGCCTCTTGGAAATGCGCGCGCACGAGGTCGTAGTAAAAGGAGTCGATCGTGGAGATCGCCGCACTGCCCAGCAGCATCAGCTGGCGGGAGAGATGCTCTTTGCTGGGGGAGAGTGCGATGGCTGCGGAAAGCGCCTTGCCGATGCGGTGGCGCAGCTCGCCCGCGGCAGCGCGCGTGAAGGTCACGACCAGCATGCGAGAGATGTCAGCGGGATGCTCCTCGTCGGTCAGCATACGGATGATGCGCTCGGTCAGCACCGCGGTCTTACCCGAGCCCGCTGCCGCACAAACCAGAAGCGTGCGCTCGCGCTCGTTCATCGCACATAGCTGTGCTTGTGTCCAGTTACGTCCCATCGTCATCTCCTTTCCCGCCGATGCCGCCCGCGCGGCAGATGGCGTTGTAGTTGCAGTAATCACACGGCGAGGTCTTTTTTGCGGGGTTGGGGCACGCAGTTGCCACGCCCCCCCGCATCTCGCGGCCAAGGCGCTTGATCGTGTCGGAAAGATCCGCAAAAAGCGTGTCAAATTCCTCTTTGCTCAAATGCTTTTTGCCCTTTGTCGTGCCCACGATATCCTTGTTCCCATGATGCGAGGCGGCGGCGAGGACCGCGGGGTCGCCGAGCATCACGCCGCTGCGGGAAAGGCGCTTTGCCGCATCCTGCATGGCAAGTCGCTCTTCCTTTTGCGCGGGGGTGTTTTCGGATTTCACCGAGGTGGAAAAATAGGTCACGCCCGCGGGGGTCAGTACACTTGTGAGGGGCAGGCCCATTTCCTGATTGAGAATGGGGTAGGCGCGCGAGCAAAGCGCCATCAGGTAAAGCGGCATTTGCAGCGAGAAGCCGTGCTTGACGTCCTCGCAGGAGAACTGGCGCGTTCCCGTTTTATAGTCCAGCACGCGCAAATAGGCGTTGCCGTCCGGTGCTACCCACACGTCAGCGCGGTCCGCCTTGCCCGTAAGGGCAACGCGCTCGCCCTCTCCCAGCGAAAGCTCACAGGAGCTGCCCGTTTTTTGCAGATCCAGCTCGGTGAAGGCGGGGCGGAAGTCACTGTCGGAAAACTCCTCAAACAGTGCGCTCACCACCAGTCGCGCCAGCGTGGAAAGGCGCGCGGTCAGCGCCTTAGCGCGCGGCGTCAGTGGGCCGCTTGCCGCGCAAAGATCGGCAAGATAGGCATCGGTGATCTCGCGCACCAGTGCCTCCACTTTGGCGTCGTCAATCTCGCAAAAGGGCGCGGGCTTGGATTTTTCTGCCTCCATCGCCTTTTCCAGCACGTAATGTAAAAATGTGCCCGTATCCGAGAGTGCCAGCGTGGCGTTCTTATCCTCGCGCAGGCGCAGAATGCGCTCACAGTAGTAAGCGAAGCGGCACCCCGCAAAGCTTTCCAGATGCGAGGGACTGAGGCGCTTGTTGGCAAACAGCTCCTTGGCGGCCGCCCCATTCAGCGTGGCGTTTGTCTTGGTGACCTTGCAGTCCAGATTGCGCGCCGCGGCAAAGCCCTCTTCGCGCAAAAGCTCGCCTACAGAGGCCTTTTCTACCTCGGAAAGGTCGCAAAGTCGCTCCATTGCGGTGGCGGGGGTGTAGATGTGATCCAGCGCGCTTTCCGCCTCAAAAATGCGCGGCTTTTTGACGTCAAGCAGATGGCTCACGCGCTCCACCGCGATCGAGGGGGTGGCGGCGCGGCCGTCAGCAGTTACCTTGGTGTAGAACAGGTGCAGCTCCTTTGAGGGCGCGCAAAAGGCGCGGTAAAGGAAGAACAGCTCGTTAGAGGTGCGCTCGATCTGTCCCGAGGGTAGCTCCAGGCCGATCTCGGCAAGGCGGGCCTTCTCCTGCTCGGAGATCAGGCCCTCGTCCCCCACGTTTGCGGGGAATTGCCCCTCGTTGAGGCCGAGCACCAGCACGAAACGCGGGTGATCGGCGCGCAGCATATGGGCAGAGCCGATGGTAACCTCGTCCACCGAGGTGGGGATCGTGCCGATGTCGGTGTGGGCAAAAACAAGCTTCAGTGCCTCGGCAAACTCAGCCACGGAAAGCGCACGATCGCCCAGCACGCTTGCCACGTCGTCGATCGCGCCAAGCGTCACTGCCCACAGACGGGAAAGCTCCTCGGCCTCGCGGCGCTCGCCTGCGGCAAGGCGCTCCTTGGCCTGCTCTCTCAGTTGTTCGGCAACGTTCAAGGCGGTGAGCAGTTCGTAAAGGGCGCGGCACATGTCGGTGCCGTTTTTTGCTTCCTTCAGCTGCTCGTGAAAGCGCAGCAGCGGCGGAATGGCGTGCTCGCGCGTGCGGTTGGCGGCCGAGAGGATCGCCTCGGCGCGCGCGCTTTTTTTCAGCGCGTAACCGTCCGGATTGCGGGTGAAGGGTGCCTCGTAGGCGGCAGCACCGCGCGGATGCCACACGCTTGTATATTCCTCGAACAGATTGACGTCGTCCGCGCAAACGCCGCAAAGTCCGGTCTTGAGGTAGGCGACCACGTCCTCGTCACGAAAGGCGTGGAGATACAGCCGCAGAGCAAGAAGCACCAGTTTGATCAGCGGGCGGACGGTGATATCCGTCTTTTCCGAGAGATAAAAGGGAATACCCTCTCGCTCCAGGGCCGCGTCCAGTACGCCAACGGCGCTGCCGGCATCGCGCAAAATGACGGTGATGTCGCGGTAGCGGGCACCCGCGCGCACAAGGCGGTGGATCTGCGCTGCGACGGCCTGTGCCTCAGAAAAAGGATTCGCGCAAAGCGTGAGCGATACGTCCGGCGCCTCCAGCAGCGCAAGTGGTGCCGGCTCGGCGTTCATATCGAACAGGTGGCGCACCAGATATTCGCGTGCGCTTTGGGGTGGTTCTTGCGCGGGTCTGACCATTTGAATTTCCTCGCCAAGTTCACGCGCCAGGCGCTGGAGCTGCTTGTGCGTATGTACCGCGCTTTGTAGGTGGAGCCCCGTATCGGCGGGGGAGGCGAGGGGAAAGGTGAAGGAGATCTCGGGTGTGGCGGCGATCAGTGCTCGCAGCACGGCAAGCTCCTGCGCCGTGTAGTCAGTAAAGCCGTCCACGTAAACGTGTGTGCCGGAAAACAGCTGCTTTCCGTGCTCGTCAAGCAGATCGGAAAGGCGATCCAGGTCGTCGTCGCCGTTGTCGAATTTCTGTGCAAGTGTCTGTTCAAAGGCGCCAAGCACGGTGCCAAGATCGGTCAGCTTTTCGCAAAGCGGCTCCCCTGCGGGGAGCGCGTCTGCGGCGCGCAAAAGCGCGTCCGCCGTGATCGTATAGGCCTTGCAGCGCTTGGCCGTTTCCAGCATCATATCGCAAAGGCGTGCCTTTTGCGCGTGCTCGCCGTATTGTAAGAGCATGGGGGCAAGATCGCGCAGCGCACGCCACATCGAAAGCGATCGCACCGAGGGGGTGGCGACGTTCCAGCTGTGGCCGCCGAGCGTGCGGAAGGTGCGGTTGGCAAGGCGGGAAAAATTCACCACCTCAAAGTGAAGCTGAGCGCTGGGGGGCAAAAGCTCCAGCATCTGTCGCTCCACGCTGACCGTCTGCTGTTCGGGAACAAGGAAAAGCACGTCCTTTCCCGCTTGAATATCCTTTTGTATGCTTTGGGTGAGCAGCTCACTTGCTTGCTTGCTGCCCGCACCGTAATAAAAGCGGATCACGTGTGCTCTCCTTTCTCTAAGATCTCCAGATTTCTCAAAATCGTTTGTCGGCCGCGCCAGCTGTAGGCGCGCGCGGCGAATTCTTCGTCGGACATTTCAAGAACGTCCCTTGCCGAAAGCGGCGTGCGTGCGCTTTCCTTGAAAAAGGGAATGTTTGTGTAAAGTGTGCCGCTTTTTCTTGCTTGCTTTGTGATGGGACAGGCAAGCTGACACAGGTCGCACCCCCATGCCGAGCCGTGCTCGATTAGCGCCGCGCGCTCATTTTCGTCAAGCGCCCCCTTTTTTTGTGTCAGAGCAGAGTGGCAACGTGCCACGTCAAGCCCCACAGGGCAGGCCGCACGGCAAGCGCCGCACTCCTTGCAGTGTGCCTCCGGCCAGGCGTCCGCCGGCAGCACGGCATCTGTGACGATCTCGCCGAGAAAGACGAAAGAGGAGTGCTTGTCCGTGAGGAACAGGTGGTTGCAGCCCCAATAGCCAAGACCTGCGCGCACGGCGGCCTGTGCCTCGGCGATCGGGGAGTGATCGGTGAAGCCCGCAAAGCGATGCTCAGGGAATTGCGCTTGCAGTGCGGGCAGGACGGCAGCGAAAAGCTCCTTGAAAAACAGGTGATAATCCCTAGAAACGGCGTATGCGGAAATATTGCTTGCGGCAAGATCGCATTCTGTGGTATAATAAGGTACGGCAAATAGGATCGCCGTGCCCTCGGTGATGCCTGCGCGCTCCAGCAGATAGGGCTTTTGCACGGTGCAATCGGCAAGCGAGAGGGGAGCTACCAGCGCGATGCCGTGCGCGGCGAGTAATTTTTTGATCGTAGCAAGCATAACGCTGCCTCCTTTTTGTTTATTGTAATAACATTATAACATAGATAGTGGCAGAAAAACAACTCTTTGACGCGAATTCAGTTGTTTTTTGCCTTGCAATCATGGAACCGTCACAAAAGCGCGTTATACTGGCGCTGTAATATAGGGAAGGAGTCTGAAAAATGGAACCCAACAGCTTCAACCAAAATCAAAACAACGAGCCACAAGAGCAAAGATCCTTTTACGAGGAGTCAAAGGAGCATTCTGCCGACACGCCGCTGTGGTACAGCGTTTCCTACTCCGGAAACGGCGCCTATCCCGACGCGGGCGAGGTCTTTCCCCTTGAGATGACCGAACGTAAGAAGCGTAAGCGCCGCACCGTGCTGCTGGTGTCGCTCTTGCTTGTAAGCGTCATATTGCTTTCTGCCATGGCGGGTGCGGGTGCGTATTTCTTCGCGAAGCATATGGATACGTCCCTCACCGGAAACGGCGGGCTTTCCAATAGCGCTACGGGAAATGATTTTACGCAGAGCATGCAATCCTCGGCGTATGAATACACCGATCAGGACTATGCCTTTGCCACCGCTTTTGATGCGATCTCCAAGAATGACGGCGCCACGCTCACAGGAAGTGAGAACGGCTCTGCGGGTGCGAATAAAATGAGCTTGATCGCCGCCACCGCCGCCGTCAAGGACAGTGTGGTGGAGATCACCACGGCCGTTGTTTCCAATCGCGGCGGCGCGATCTCGGCAGGTGCCGGCAGTGGCGTGATCATTCATGAGGACGGCATTATCGTGACCAACAATCACGTGATCGAGGACTGTGACAGGATCTATGTCCGCCTTACCAACGGCGACACCTATGAGGCGGCGTTGCGCGGTACGGACGAGGATGGCGACATTGCCATTCTGAAAATCACGCCGCAGGCGGGCAAGCCCCTTACGGCGGCAAAGCTTGGCAGCAGCAAGTCCTTAGCGCTTGGCGAGGAGGTTATTGCGATCGGCAATCCCTTGGGAGAGCTGGGTGGCACCGTGACCAATGGCATCATCAGTGCGACCGAGCGTGAGGTGAGCGTGGACGGTGTGAAAATGAAGCTGCTGCAGACCAATGCGGCCATCAACTCCGGCAATTCCGGCGGCGGCCTTTTCAACCTTGCCGGGGAGTTGATCGGCGTGGTGAACGCCAAATATTCCGCCGAGGGCGTTGAGGGACTTGGCTTTGCCATTCCGATCGACACGGCATACGAAAAATCCATTAAGGATATTTTGCAGGTCGGATACGTGCGCGGCGTGCCTACACTCGGCGTGCAGCTGCTGGAAAAGAATGGCGTCAAAACGTATGTTTACTATCCCCCTGCGGGTAGTGTGTTCCAAAACGGCGACTATATCTACAGTATCGACGGTGCCGTGGTCTACAATATCGCCTCGTCCCTTGAGGCTATCGAATCGATCGTGCGCTCGCATGAGGTGGGTGACGTGCTTTCTGTGGTAGTCATGCGTGGGAATGGCAGATGGGTCACGCTATCCGTGACGCTCACAGAATACGTTCCCAAAAGCATTTCGCTCTCCCATTAAGTTGAAAACAAGAGGACTTTTTATGTATCATATTTTGGTTGTTGACGACGAGGCGCGGATCCGCTCGATCATTCGCAAGTACGCGGAGTTTGAGGGGCATACCGTGACCGAGGCAGGGGACGGCATGGAGGCCGTGCGCCTTTGCCGCAAGGAAACGTTTGACATCATCATTCTGGATATTATGATGCCCGAGCTTGACGGCTTTTCCGCTTGCCGCGAGATCCGTAAAAGCGTGCAAACGCCGATCATTATGCTTTCCGCAAGGGGAGAGGAGTATGACAGGATCAACGGCTTCGAGTGTGGGGCGGACGATTACGTGGTCAAGCCTTTTTCCCCGCGCGAGCTGATGCTGCGCGTACAGGCGCTGATGAAGCGCGTACGCGGGGCGGCCGCCCGAAAAGAGCAGCAAAACGAGATCGTGGAGCTGGACGGGGGTGGGCTTCGTGTCGACCTTACCGCGCGCATCGTTTATCTGGACGGCGAGCGGGTGGAGATGTCGCCCAAGGAGTATGAGCTTTTCTTCTATCTGCTGCGCAACCGCAACATGGCGCTGTCGCGCGAGAAGCTGATCAGCGAGGTCTGGGGCTATGATTTTTACGGCGACGCGCGCACACTGGATACGCACGTCAAGCTCCTGCGCAAGAGTCTTGGCAGATACAGCGATTATATCGTCACATTGCGCGGTGTCGGCTATCGCTTTGAAGAGAAGAAGCTATGAGGCGGGCTTATCAACAAGTGAAAAAGCGGGGAAACGTTGGCATTCGCTGGCGACTTTTTGCCTGCCTTGCGCTTCTGACGGGGCTGATCTTTCTTGTGCTGTGGCTTTTTCAGGTGCGTTTGCTCGCCACCTTTTACGAAAGAGAGCGCTTCTCTGAGCTAAAGGAGAACGCCGTGGTGCTGGAAAGCTATCTGGAGATGGAGAGTGCTGAGGAGCGTGCGCGCAGCTACGCGCGCGAGCAGGGCTTTTGCCTTCGCGTCTTTTCTCTCGGAACGGATGGCGCGCGTAGCTTTGTTGACGCGGACGTCAGTGCCGACTGTATGATTCATCATTTCTCGCCCGACGTGATCGCCACGCTGTATGAGAACGCCGTGGAAAACGGCGGCATTTACGACGAGCGGTTTGAATTTACCGCCAAGGATAGCGATGAGGACGTGCGTTTCCCCGGCTTCCCGCGCCGTTCCTCCTCGGTCAACGCCATTCACGTCAAGATCGTCGAGGTGGGTGGGGTGCAATATCTGATGCTTCTGGACTGTGAGCTCACACCTGTGGACGCGACCGTCCGTACCCTGCAAACACAGTTTATCTGGATCGCAGGTGTGCTTTTGGGACTGGCGTTTTTGTTTGCGCTGCTGCTCTCGCGCATCGTGGCAAAGCCCCTTATTCACATCACACAAAAGGCGGGGCGGCTTTCCGCCGGCGAGTTCGAGGCGGATTTCAAGGGTAGCGGCTACCGCGAGGTGGAGGAGCTGGCGAATGCACTCAGCTTTGCTGCCAAGGAGATCGGTGCCACCGAGCGCTTACAGCGCGAGCTGATCGCCAACATCTCGCACGACCTGCGCACGCCCTTGACGATGATCAAGGGATATAGCGAGATGATGCGGGATATCCCCGGCGAGAACTCGCCCGAAAACATTCAAGCGGTTATTGACGAAACCACGCGCCTTTCCGAGCTGGTCAGCGATTTAATGGATCTTTCCAAGCTCCAAGCGGGGGCGCTGAAGCCACAGCTACAGACCTTTGACCTGACACAGACGCTGCGCGATGCGCTGGCACGCTACGACGCGCTGATCCGCCACGATGGCTATCATATCGAGGCGGTGATCGACGTGGGCGAGGTGTACGTGAGAGCGGATCGCACTATGATCCTGCAGGTGCTGTACAATCTTGTGGGAAATGCCGTGAACTATGCAGGCGCGAACAAGCGCGTGCTGGTCAGCGAAACCGTGCGCGAGGGCGTGGTTCGCATTTGTGTGGCCGATGGCGGCGAGGGAATTCCCCCTGAGAAGATCAAAGAGATCTGGGACAGATATTATCGCGTGGATCGCGAGCATCGCCGCGCCGTGATGGGCACGGGACTGGGCCTTTC
>JAZRFG010000032.1:0-12380 GCA_045661265.1 Eubacteriales bacterium | reverse complement strand
GCCGAACATCAAAAAGCCGACCAGCGCCACCGACGAGGGCGCCACCATGCCCGCAACCACCGTGATGATGATGGGGAACAGGATCTTGGTTGCCTTGCTGACGTTTCCGGGATGATAGGGCATGCGGATCAAGCGCGCCTTTTTGGTGGTCAGCGCCTTGATCACAGGGGGCTGAATGATGGGCACCAGCGCCATATACGAATAGGCAGCCACCATAATGGGGCCAAGCCAGTTGGATTTCAGCTTTTGCGCCACAACAATGGCGGTGGGTCCGTCCGCTGCACCGATGATACCGATCGAGGCTGCGTCGTTAAGCGGGAATAAGATCGACGCCACACACATGGTGAAAAAGATACCGAACTGCGCAGCGGCGCCAAACAGCATCAGCTTGGGGTTGGAAAGCACCGGGCCAAAGTCGATCATCGCGCCGATACCGATAAACAGGATCAGGGGAAACAGCTCGTTGGCAATACCCGCGTTGAACAACGTTGTCAGAGCGCCCTCGCCTCCGATCGCACCCGAAAACGGAATGTTGACAAGAATGGTGCCAAAGCCAAGGGGCAAAAGGAGCGTGGGCTCCATTTCCTTTTTAATGGCAAGATAAATCAGAATACCGCCGATGGCCCACATCACAAGATATTTCCAAAAGCCATCCACGGTAAAGCTATTCCACAAAAAATCCATATTTGACCTCCCGAAAAAACTACGGTTTTTATTGTACCACAATCCTTTTCAAAATACAAGCGATTTTTGCATTTTTCTTACCTATTTATTATATAGGGATATTTTGCGGCAAAAAATCGCTTTTGCCGGCCGTTTTTCTGCAAAATCGCAATCTTTGCCACGGCCCCCTGCCCCGCCAAACGCAAAAAGGTCGCCTTTGGGCAACCTTGCGTTTGTAATGCCACTACAAAATAGATCCATACAAGGCTATCATACAAAAACAAACCGTGATTTTTGCCGTGTTAGTATCCATTGAGAATGTTAAAAAAGGAAATATTTCAGACAATTGATCCAAACAGCCCTCGTTCCAAAACGGAGCGAGGACTGTTTTCAACTTATGTAGATAATTTCTTCCTCATCGTTCTTCTGACGCGATTGATGTGCCTTTCAAAATCGCCGTTATCAATAAGCTCAGTGAGCACGTACTGCATAAAGGTGGGGACTGTGCAGGAGTAGAAGCCGAGCTTATCTTTGTAAACCTCGACAAGGTGCTTTGGCAGCACCATATAGCCGATACGAAACGAGGGGGATATGGTTTTTGAAAATGTGTTCAAATATATTACGTTATCTTTGGCAGATAGTGCAAAAAGCGTTTCGGTTTGTTTGGTAGATACCGAGAACTCGGATTCAAAATCGTCCTCGATAATATATCGCTTTTTCTCATTTGCCCACCGTAGGTATTCGTGTCGCTTGGATGCCGTTGCCGTAACGCCGCTTGGGTAGCTTCGATACGGAGTGGTATGAAGAATATCCGCTTTTGAGGAACCGAGAACAGCGCTGTCAATGCCCGTGGGGGTTAATGAAAGAGATTCATAATTGATTTCGGCAGCTCTGTATACCTGCTCGATCTTTTTGTACGAGGGGAACTCGATAGCAAACGTCTTGTCTCTCCCAAGCAGCTCAACGATAAGTCTATAAAGATATTCCGAGCCGGAGCCGATAATGATCTGTTCGGTAGATACCTCGATGCCGCGATTTCGCGCAAGGTAACGCTTAATAGCTTCGCGAAGCTCGGCGCAACCAAGGTTGGGCGACTTTTCAAGCAGCAGATCTCCGTGGTCGGTCAGCACCCTTCGCATCGTCTTACTCAATACGGAAAGAGGAAACTCGTGAAAGTCGCTTGATGTATGATAGGATGTACGGTATGTATGTGCGGTTTTGGTGGTAGAAGCAAATCCGTCGTCCTGACGGAAGATCACGACAAATCCGCTTCGCTCCCTTGCTTGTGTGTATCCCTCGTCACACAGAAGCGCATAGGCGTGTTCAACCGTTATTGTGCTGACACCTGTTTCCTCCGCAAGACTTCTTTTCGATGGGAGCTTACTGTTGTACGGATATAACCCATTTACAATATCGTCACGCATCTGCGTATAGAGCTGCAGATATACGGGGCGTTTATTCTTGTCAATTATATACTTCATCTGGCTATATAAAATACTCCTCAATTGGTAATTGTTATATGATCAGATATATTATATACTATTATCACCGAAATGTAAAGGTGGTAACATAAAATGCACTCAAGAACAAAAAGAATTGTAATAACGGCACTTATGGCGTCTATGGTATGCGTGGCGACAATGATAATCAAAATTCCTTCCCCGATGAAGGGATATCTAAATATAGGTGATTGCATCGTATTATTGTGCGGATGGCTCTTAGCTCCCGGTTACGGTTTTGTCGCGGCAGGTCTCGGCTCTGCTCTTGCAGATATGTTCTCGGGTTATATCATATACGCTCCCGCGACCTTTTTGATAAAAGGGGCAATGGCGCTTATCGCGTTCGCTTGCTTCAAGTTGATGCATAAGCGTATCGGTAAACTTCCTTCTCAGATCATCGGTGCGGTTCTCGCAGAGATCGTTATGGTGTTGGGATACTATGTCTTTGAAGGTTTTATGTATGGTTTTATTCCTTCTGCAGTCAACATCCCTGCCAATGCGGTACAAGGTGCAGCGGGTCTGATTCTCGGTATTGTCCTTGTAAAGGTGTTTGAGCGGTTAAAATTTTCGTTTGAGTAATCAGAATATATAGGGTGTCGCGTTAATTCTGTTTGTAAGTCTTTCTTTCATACGCCGAACACTGAAAATAAAAACTCCGTCTCAACTTGGGACGGAGTTTTTTGAGCGTGTGAATTTGTAAAAACGAGAAAAAAGGGGGGCAGAAGGATTCTGAACCCTGCTGTGCGGCAAGCGCACAGCGCAAAATTGCTTGACGGTTAAACGCCGTCATTTGCAAAGCAAACCGCAATATTTGCCGCGGCTCGCTCCGCTCACCGTGAGTGCGAGCGACCCTCTGCCCCCGCCAAACGCAAAAAAGGGAGCCTTTCGGCGGCCTTGCGTTTGGCAGGGGCAGAAGGATTCGAACCCACGACCCTTGGTTTTGGAGACCAGTACTCTACCAGCTGAGCTATACCCCTGTGCAACGTTGCTATTATATCATACCCGTTTTCACTTTGCAACCCCTTTTTTCAAAAAAATACAACTTTTCTTCAAAAATACAAAAAACCCTATTGACAAGCCTTCCTTTTTTGGTGTATAATGTTTCTTACCTCTGCGTGCGGGCCTTTTTGTTATGCCCTGCGCTACCCGAAAGGGACGGCATACAGCCGCACTGAGAGGGAGGTACACGGGTTGCTGCAATGCTGCAAGGTAACGTGGACAACCTAATAATTATAATGGGAGGTGCCGAAAAAAATGGCTAATGACGCAAGAGTCAAGGTTACTCTGGTATGCACCGAGTGCAAGCAGAGAAATTACGACACAAAGAAGAACAAAAAGAACGACCCTGACAGACTCGAGTTCAACAAGTTCTGCCGCTTCTGCAAAAAGCACACTCTTCACAGAGAATCCAAGTAAGCAAGGAAAAGGAGAGTACAGCGAAATGAAAGCAAGAAAAAGCCTTGTCCTGTTCCTCATCACCTGTCTTTGCCTTACCCTTTCCCTGTGCCTTGGCGTTGCTGCTGAGGACGGAGCTGAATCCACCGGCTCGATGGACACCTTCACCCTGGTGTCTCTGATCATCCTGGGTGTTGTGCTGGTCGTAACCGTCGTTGTTTGTATTGTCAAGCGCGAAAAGGTTGTTGCCGGTCTTCGTGCTTACAAAAGCGAGCTGAAAAAGATCACGTGGTTCCCCTGGAAGCACGTGTGGCGTTCCACGCTGCTTGTAGTCGTTGTCGTGCTTGCCACCGCAACGGTTATCGGTCTTTTGGACATCGCGTTCCTGCAAGCGCAGAACGCTATGACCGGACACAGCGTTGGTTGGTTCTCCGGCCTGTTTGGATAAAAGCAAGGGCAAGAAAATGAGTAACATCAACGAGATGAATCAAGGCCTGAAATGGTATGTGGCGCACACCTACTCCGGCTACGAAAACAAAGTAAAAACCAGTCTTGAAAAGGTCATCGAAAACCGCGGCCTTGGAGACCTGATCTGTGACATCAACATCCCTGTCGAAATCGTCATCGAGCAAAAAGGCGAGGAGCAAAAAGAGGTAGAGGTCAAGCTCTTCCCCAGCTACGTCTACATCAAGATGGTGATGAACGACGAAACCTGGCATGCAGTCCGCAATATCCAGGGCGTCACCGGCTTCGTGGGCCCCGGCTCCCGCCCCACGCCGATCTCCGAGGAGGAGGTGCGTGCTCTCGGTCTTGAGAGAAGCGCCGACGACGAGGCACAGGTCGAGAAGAAGATCTCTCTCACCTTCCAAGAGGGTGACGAGGTCAAGGTTACCGCAGGCCTTTTCGAGGGCTTTACGGGCACCGTGCAGGCCATTTCCGAGGACAAGCAGCTTGTGACCGTTCTGGTCAAGAGAGGCCGCCGCGATATGCCTGTGGAAATCGAATCCGCTCAGCTTGAGCGCATTGACGCCTGATCCGAAGGCGCAAATTCGGATAAGCTGTGGGAGGGAGAAAATTTTTAATCTCCCGTATCGTACCACTTAAGGAGGAAATTTTAAAATGGCAAAGAAAGTAATGGGTTATATCAAGCTCCAGCTTCCCGCTGGTAAGGCTACCCCCCAGCCCCCCGTTGGTCCTGCTCTGGGTCAGTACGGCGTGGCTATCCCCGTGTTCACCAAGGAATTCAACGAGCGCACCAAGAATGACATCGGTCTGATCATTCCCGTTGTTATCACGGTTTACGCTGACCGTTCCTTCACCTTCATCACCAAGACTCCCCCTGCACCCGTTCTGATCAAGAAGGCCTGCGGCATTGAAACGGCTTCTGCTAAGCCCAACAAGACCAAGGTTGCAAAGATCACCAAGGAACAGGTTAAGAAGATCGCCGAGACCAAGATGCCCGACCTGAACGCCGGCTCCATCGAGGCCGCAATGAGCATGATCGCAGGCACCGCCCGCAGCATGGGCATCGAAGTGGTTGACTAAGGAGGTATCGAACAATGGGAAAGAAATATACTGATAGCGTAAAGCTGATCGAAAAGAACAGATTGTACGATCCCGCCGAGGCACTTGGCCTCGTTTGCGAGACCTCTAAGGCCAAGTTCGACGAGACCATCGAGGTTCACGTCCGTCTTGGTGTTGACTCCCGTCACGCTGACCAGCAGGTCCGTGGTGCAGTTGTTCTGCCCAACGGTACCGGTAAGACCGTTCGCACCCTGGTTCTGACCAAGGGCGACAAGGTTGAGGCCGCTAAGGCAGCCGGCGCTGACTACGTTGGCGATATGGAGTACGTTGACAAGATCATGAAGGAGAACTGGTTCGAGTTCGACGTTGTGATCGCTTCCCCCGACATGATGGGTCTGGTTGGCCGCATGGGTAAGATCCTTGGTCCTAAGGGTCTGATGCCCTCTCCTAAGGCCGGCACCGTTACCCCCGACGTGGCACGCGCTGTCACCGAGGCAAAGGCCGGTAAGATCGAGTACCGTCTGGACAAGACCAACATCATCCACTGCCCCATCGGCAAGGCATCCTTCGGTGCTGAGAAGCTGGCTGAGAACTTCAACACTCTGCTTGCTGCCATCATCAAGGCAAAGCCCGCTGCTGCCAAGGGTCAGTATATCAAGTCTTGCGTGCTGGCTTCCACCATGGGCCCCGGCATTAAGATCAACTCTGCAAAGATCGGCTAATTTGAGCGATGCCTTTTGTGCAGAACAAAAAGCACAAATAAGGAAATTCCCGCCCCTCTCCCGTGCAAATGGGGGAAGGGGCGGTTTTTCTGCGGTAGAAAGCCCCGCGGGCTTTCCTTTTTTTATGTGCTTTTTAACCGCCCTCGCGCGGCTTGGCGTATGGCATACGCCTCACGCCACGCGATGACGCTTTCTGCATCAAAACTCATTCGCTCAATAACTAATTTGACAAAAAACCTCTCCGCCTGTGGGATAGGTTTTTTGTTTTATCGTTCACAGGGGCGGGTCCCGCACTTACTTTCTCTGTTCCCACGCGATAACGCGCACGTGCGCCGCACCCGCCGAAAGCTCCAACGGCACACCGTCGGGGGAAAAGAGCAGGGAAAACCCCGCGCCCGCGACGCGGGTGTTCTCCCCCTCGCGCGACAGCGTCTGCACCTCTCCCGCCGTGGGGAAAAGCGCCAAAAGGGCGGCATAGCCCTCGGCGGCGTATGCCGAAAGAGGCAGGGAAATCTCCCCCGCACAAAGCGAAAGCGAGCCGTCCGCGCGAGATGTTAGCACCGTGCCGCAAAGCCCACTCGGCGCATAAAATGTTACCGTCATCTCCCGCGCGCCCGCCGCATCGAGAGGAGTGGCGCAGACCTGCGCCCCAAACTCCACGTTGTTCCAGCTGCCCTGCACGTCGGCGGCAAACGCCACCGCAAACGGCGCGAAATAATCCCCCTCGCGCGGCGCGCACCCACCCAGAAGCAGGCAAAAAAGCACGCCCAGAAGGCAAATTCTACCTCTCACGATCTCCCGCACCCCCTTGCGCGATATTTGTGCTTCAAGATATGCAAATTCTTGCGAAAATATGCCTTGCGGGGCTTGCCAAAGGGCGCAAATTATGGTATGATGACAGAAAGAGGGCCGCTATGCAAAGCGCACCGTTTACGCGCCCACGCGCGATCGCCGAGATCGACGCGGACGCGCTTTTCCATAACTTTAACGCCGTTTCGCGCACGTGCGGCAGGACGATCGCCGTGGTCAAGGCAAACGCGTACGGCCACACGCTGACACACGCCGTACCGCCGCTGCTTGCGGCGGGGTGCGATTTTTTCGCGGTGGCAAGCGTGGCGGAGGCGCTCTTTTTGCGAGAGCTCGCACCGTTTGCCGAGATATTGCTGCTCGGCTACGCCCCTGTCGGCGAAATTAAGGCGCTTTGCGCCGCGCGGATCACCCTCACGGTATTCTCGCTCCCGTATGCCAAGGCGCTCTCTCTGGCCGCAGAAAATGCGGGTGTCACGCCCGCCGTGCATCTGAAGATCGACACGGGAATGTGTCGGCTCGGCTTTTGCCCCGAAGACGTCGCCGAGGTGCTTCAAGCACTCGCGCTCCCGCATCTTCGCATATGCGGCATTTTCACGCATTTCCCCGAGGCAGACACCGACCGCGCGCAGACCCTTGGCGCCCTTGCGCGATTTTGCGAATTGCGCGAGCGCTTGCCCGTACCTCTGTTTGCACACGCGGCGGCCAGCGCCGCGGCACTCACGCTTCCCGAAGCACGCCTGGACGCCGTGCGAGTGGGGATCGCGCTTTACGGCTATCCACCCGTGGAAACGGCGCTGCCCCTGCGCCCTGCGATGCGCGTGGTCGCGCCTGTGATACAGCTGCACCGTGTACCGGCGGGCACGCACGTGGGCTACGGCGGCGCATTCGTGTGCCCGCGCGAGAGTGTGATCGGCACTCTGCCACTGGGTTATGCCGACGGCATTTTTCGCACGATGAGCGGCTTTTTTGTCCCTGTGCTTTGCAAAAAGCAACGCTTCACCGCGCCCCTTGTGGGGCGGGTGTGTATGGATCACTGTATGCTCGACCTTACCGATATTCCCGCAAAAGAGGGGGAAACGGTATGTGTTTTCGAGGATTTTTCCGCGGCTGCCCGCGTGGCGGGCAGTATCCCTTACGAGCTTTTGTGCGCGGTTTCGGCGCGCGTGCCGCGCGTCCCGGCGCAAAAAGAGGGAAGCGACGTGCCAACCCACCCTGAAACGGTATAAAAAAACAAATCTGCGCGGCGTGCTTTGCCGCCGTGCCAAAGGAAAGGACAAGCCATGAAACAGATCGCCAGCTTTTCGGTGGATCACGACAAGATCCGCCCCGGCATGTATATCTCCCGCATCGACGCAGACATCACCAGCTTTGACCTGCGCACCCGCACGCCCAACGCGGGGGAGTATATGGATAACGTCACGATGCACTCGGTCGAGCATATGCTCGCCACGCTTCTTCGAAACGGCGAGATCGGCGACAAGGTCATCTATTTCGGCCCGATGGGCTGCCGCACGGGCTTTTATCTGCTCACGCGCGACCTTGCGCCCGCAGCTGTGCTCTCGGCGCTGAAAAACGCCCTTGTCGCCACGCTCGCGCACGAGGGTGAGGTGTTTGGCGCCACGCGCAAGGAATGCGGAAATTACAAGGAATTGGACCTGGAGGCGGCAAAGCGCGAATGCGCCGCTTACCTCGCGGTCTTACAAGAGCATAAGGGGGATTTTTCGTATGCAGAATAAGGAGCTGATCGGCATCATCGGCGCGATGCAGGTGGAAACAGAAGGACTCATCGCCGAGATGACACAAACGAAAACCGATACCGTCAGTGGGGTAAAATTCACCAGCGGCAAGCTTTGCGGCCGTGACGTGGTGGTTGCCACCTGCGGCGTGGGCAAAGTATTTGCCGCCATCTGTGCCGAGGCCATGATCCTGCGCTTCGGCGTCAGCGCTCTCTTAAACACGGGCGTGGCGGGGGGACTTTTGCCCGAGCTTGAGATCGGGGACGTGGCGCTGGCCGACAAGGTGGTGCAGCACGATATGAACACCACCGCCCTCGGTGACCCGCAGGGGCTTTTGTCCGGGATCAATATCGTCGAGATCAATGCCGACCAGAAGATGCTCAAGGCGCTTTGCGAGGCGACCGCTGAGCTTGACTTCAACGGCGCGGTGGGCACGGTTGCCTCGGGTGACCTGTTCGTTGCCAAAAAGCAGACCAAGGAGCGCATTGTTGCAGAGTTTGGCGCCATCGCCTGCGAGATGGAGGGTGCCGCCATCGGTCACGTTGCCTTTGTCAACAGCGTTCCCTTTGCGGTGCTGCGCGTGATCTCTGACGGCGGGGACGGCATGGAATTTTCTGAGTTTGTGAAGATCGCCGCCGACCGTTCGGTCAAGCTGACCAAAAAGTTTTTGGAGCTGCTGTAAGGGCATGAATTTAGGGGAAACTTTTGGGAAAGTTTCCCCTAAGACCCCTTCAAAACCTTTTGTGGAAAAGGTTTTTGTATCCCATATTGCAAAAGGCGCGAGAGCACTCGCGCCTTTTTTGTTATACATATTATTATATATGTAAATTTTATGTAAATAGTATACTGCTTTCCCATAGGGTATGCTTGTAAATTATTATGAAATATGATATAATAATCTAAATTATATGCGCTCGCGCGCGTGCGCGCACCGTTTATTCTGTAACAAATCTGTAATAAACGCAAATTTTTGCCGAAAGGAAGGTATCGTAATGACCTGTCCCGAAGAAATCAAACAAATGTGGGAGATCGTGAAGGAATCCTTCAAGGGGACGATGTCCTCGGCCGCATTTGACATGTGGTATGGGGGGATCACGCCCGCCGAATACGTACCCGAAACAAACACACTGGTGTTTGAGACCAAATCCGAATTCATCTGCAAGGGTCTTTCCGCCCAGCACAAGCCGATCCTGGAAAACGCATTCCTCACCCAGGCGGGCATGCAGCTGAACGTCGGCTTCCGCTTTGTGGGCACCGTGGTCGCCGCCGAGGATATTCTCGACCGCATCGGCGCTATCCCGAAGCCCGAGGCAAAGATTGCCTTTACCGGGGACTCCTATCAGCTTTCCAAATACACCTTCGACAACTTCATCGTTGGCTCGTCGAACCACTTTGCCCGCTCGATCTGCTGGAGCGTGGCCTGCGGCGCTTCCTCGGTGGACGAATACAATCCGCTTTTCATCTACGGCCCCTCGGGCGTTGGCAAGACCCACCTGATGTGCGCCACGATCAATAAGCTCCGCGCGGAAAACCCCGAGCTTCGCGTGATCTATACCAAGGGCGACGATTTCCTCAACGATATGTACGCGCACCTCTCGCGCAACAATATGGAAGCGTTCCGCAACCGCTATCGCACCGCGGACATTCTGGTGATCGACGACATTCAGTTCATTGCGGACAAGGAGTCCACGCAGATCGAGATCTTCCACACCTTCCAGAGCTTGTTTGACGAGGGGAAGCGTATCATTCTTGCTTCCGACCGTCCGCCCAAGGACATCAACCCCTTGAACGAGAGATTGCGCTCCCGCTTTGAGGGTGGTCTGATGGCTGACGTGGGGCTTCCCAACCTAGAGCTGCGCGTGGCCATCATCAAAAAGAAAGCAGACGACCTCGCGGTGGACATTCCCACCGAGGTACTTACCTTCCTTGCCGAGAACCTGCGCTCCAACATCCGTCAGATCGAGGGCTCGATCAAAAAGCTGGCAGCCAAGAGCATGGTGGACGGCCGCCGCATCTCGCTGGAGCTGGCGCGCGAGTGCCTTGCCGACCTGATGGGGGATACCGAGCCGCTTGACGTCACGATTGACAAGATCTTTGCCGCTGTTTCCAAGAAGCACAACGTCTCCCGCGAGGAGATCGTGGGGCAAAAGCGAACCAAGGAGATCATGGCAGCCCGCCACGTAACCATCTTTTTGATGCGCGAGATCACCGAGCTTTCTACCGCCCGTATCGGTGACATTCTCGGCGGACGCGACCACTCCACGGTGATGTCCTCTTGCAAGGCGGTCAAAACGCGCATGGTACGCGAGCCGCTGTTTGCCTCTGACATCGAAAACCTCAAATCAGAGATCACCGGAAATTAACAGGATTTCCACACCGCCCAAAAAACGTGTTTATAACCTGTGGAGAAACACACCAAACCCCCGCATTTGCTGCTTTTTCCCTGTTGTGGAAAAGTCTTGCAGCCAGAGTACGGCGCCACGTCCTGCTGCTTGTTTGCACACCCTGTTTGACATCTCAGACCGTGGAAAACCCGTTTTTGACCCGTATGTCACACCTTTTCACCACTTTGGCCGATCTTGCGTTGCTCTGCACCGTTTTCTCCAGAGTTTTTCCACTTTTTTCAAGTGCACTTTCCCCCGCTTGTCCACCGAAATTTTAAACGGACAAGGGGCGTGGATCCGCCCGGCACAAGGGTTCTGAGCTTTTCCACCGTTTCCACACCCCCTACTACTATTACTACTAAAAAATAATATCTATCAATCCATTTTTTCTCCCGCCCGCGGCGGGAAGTAACGAACAAGGAGTTTTTTGAAAATGAAAGTGATTTTCGACCGTCAGGCCATTCTCAACGCCACAGCACCCCTGCTTGCCGCTACTGCGGGAAAATCCACGCTTGCCGCCACCGAGGGTATTAAGATCGAGGCAATCAGCCCCGACACCTGTATTCTTACCACCTACGACCTGGAAAAGGGTATGCGCACCACCATTGAGGCAAAGGTCATCGAACAGGGCACCTTTGTGGTGAACGCGCAGAAGTTCAATCAGACGATGCGCGTGATGAACGGTGAAGAGGTCACACTGACTGTGGATCGCAACCTTTGCGCCACGATCGAGTGCGGCAAGTCCTCTCACAAGATGATGGCACTGCGCGGTGAGGATTTCCCTGAGATCCCGCGCCTTGAAAGTAACCTCGGCTTTTCCGTGAAGGCCGGCGTGCTGAAGGATATGTTCACCAAGGTCATGTATGCCATGGGCGTGAACGACCAGAGAAACGTGCTCAACGGCTGTTATATCGAGGTCGAGCAGAATAAGCTCTTGCTGGTCTCCTGCGACAGCTTCAAGCTGGCAAAGTGCCTGCTTCACACCGAGATCGAGAACAACAATGCCGACGGCAGCGACATTCGCTTCAGATTCATCGTGCCTGTTAAGACCGTGAACGAGCTTTACAAGCTCCTTGGCGCCAACGCCGACGAGCAGGTGCGCATTCATATGATGCGCAAGCATATGGTGTTCTATTTTGAAAATCTGGTGTTCTTCTCTCGTTTGGTGGACGGCGAATATATCGACTTCGACCGCATCATCATTCGTCAGCATAAGATCTATATTGATCTTGACCGCGAAGAGCTGCTCTCGGCACTTGACCGCGCGGCGCTGATTACTGAGGAGCGCGTTTCCGGTGCCTTGAAGGCAAATGTGAAGCTTCAGCTTGACGGCCCCGTGCTCAAGGTGCTGGCAAGCTCCGCTGCCGGCAGCACCTATGATGAGATCGACATCAATCACGAGGGTGCGGATCTGATCATCGCGTTCAAGAACAGATACTTGACCGACTCTGTGCGCGCGTGCGAGAGCGACCGCATTCGCATCGCCCTTTCCTCTCACCTCACCAGCGTGAATATCGAGCCCATCGGCGAGGAGGGCGGGGACAGCGAGGATCTGTTCATGCTTCTGCCCGTTCGTATGAAGGATTAAAATATGCAATGTAACGCCGTTTCGCTTGTCAACTTTCGAAATATTGAAAAAGCAAGCGT
>JAZRFG010000031.1:0-12453 GCA_045661265.1 Eubacteriales bacterium | reverse complement strand
CTCGTACCCTTCGCATAGCATAGTAGCGAAATCAAAAAATCGCCGGAGGGAATTGTATGGCAGAGCGTTCCATTTATGAGGATATCGCCCGTCGGACGGGCGGTGATATTTACATCGGTGTGGTGGGCCCTGTGCGCAGCGGCAAGTCCACCTTTATCACGCGTTTCATGCAGGAGATGGTGTTGCCGAACATGACGGACGAGGCCGCCCGCGAGCGCGCCAGGGACGAAATGCCGCAAAGCGCCGCGGGGCGTACTGTGATGACGACCGAGCCGAAATTTGTCCCCGAGCAGGCGATTTCTCTTACCGTTTCGGGGGATATTGCTCTGAAAGTGAAGATGATCGACTGTGTGGGATATATGATCCCTGATGCGATGGGCACAGAGGAAAACGGTGAGGCGCGTATGGTCAGCACCCCTTGGCGGGAGGAGCCCATGCCCTTTGCCGAGGCCGCTGAGTACGGCACGCGCAAGGTGATGCACGAGCATGCTACCATCGGTATCCTTGTGACGGGGGACGGGAGCGTGGGGGACATCTCGCGCGGCTCCTACGAGGGTGCCGAGGAACGATTGGTAAAAGAGATGAAGGCGCTTGGCAAGCCCTTTGCCGTGGTGCTCAACTCCGCCGAGCCGAGCTCGGCGCGCGCCAAGGCCTTGGCGACGGAACTGGAGAAAAAATACGGCGTGCCCGTTGCGCTCTTGAACTGTCTGAACCTGACGGCAAGGGACGTTGGGGGGATTTTGGAGATGCTGCTGGGCGAGTTTCCCGTCACGGCAATTCAGATCAAGCTCCCGCCTTTTGCGGCGGCGCTGGCGGATACGCACCCGATCCGCGAATCCTTGCGCGAGGACATCTGCGCTCTGGCGGGCAAGGTGCGCCGTATGGGCGAGGTGAGAGAGGCGTTTGCAACGCTTTCGCAGAATGAGAGCGTGGAGAGCGTGAGCGTCAGCGCGCTGGATATGGGTAGCGGCACGGCACGGATTTGCATTTCGCTGAGGCCCGCGCTTTATTATGACGTGTTAAGCGAGCTTGCGGGCGTGCCCGTGCAGGACGAGGCGACGCTGTTTGCGCTTTTGCGCGAGCTGACGGATACGAAAGGCCGGTACGATCGCGTGCAGGAGGCGCTGGCGCAGGCGGAGGAAACGGGATACGGCATCGTGATGCCGCGCGTGGAGGATCTCACGCTGGAAAAGCCGACGATCGTCAAGCAATCGGGCGGGTTTGGCGTGCGAATGTGCGCGTCCGCCCCCTCGCTGCACCTGATCCGCTCGGAGATCCGCACCGAGCTCAATCCCATCGTGGGCACTGAGCAGCAGTCGGAGGAGTTTGTGCGAAACATTCTGTCCGACTTTGAAAGCGATCCCAAAAAGCTTTGGGAGAGCAATATGTTTGGCAAGACGCTGTATGAGCTTGTGAACGAGGGGCTGCACGAAAAGCTCTCGCACATTCCAAATGAAGCGCGCGCAAAGCTTTGCGAAACGCTGGAGCGCATCGTCAACGAGGGCGCGAACGGCCTGATCTGTGTGTTACTTTAAATCCAACCCCGCCGCACCGATTTCGGTGCGGCGGTTTTTGTGTTTTGGCAAAGGAAGATCAAACGCCGCCCCTGTGTTTTAGCATAAGACACTTTCTTGCGCGGGTGCGCGTTTTCATTAAGGAAAAGAATTTTTCAAAAAAGTTTTGCCGAAAAAAAGAGAATTGCGCTTTTTTGCCGTATATTATTTATAAATCGCCAAAAACGAAGAAAGGAGTGGCCCTGATGTTCGATATGTTAAAGCTGCAAGCGGAGCAAGAGGAGCGTACGCTCTCGCCCTATGCTTTTCGCACGGCAAACACGGCGGGGCGGGAAAAGCCCCTGGAGCCAAGCGCCCTGCGCACCGAGTTCCAGCGCGACCGCGACCGCATCATACATAGCCAGTCCTTCCGCCGACTGATGTACAAAACACAGGTCTTTCTTGCCCCTGCGGGCGACCATTACCGCACGCGTCTAACGCACACGCTGGAGGTCTGCCAAATCGCGCGTACCATCGCGCGCGCCCTGCGCCTCAACGAGGATCTTACCGAGGCGGTCGCCCTTGGCCACGATTTGGGTCACACGCCCTTTGGTCACGCGGGCGAGAGCGTGATGCAACAGTGCTTCTCGCCCGACTTTTCGCACAACCTGCAGGGTGTGCGTGTGGTGAAAAAGTTGGAAAACGGCGGGGAAGGGCTGAATCTGACGGCAGAGGTCGTGGACGGCATCGCTTGCCATTCCGGCCCCGTGATGCCCAAAACGCTGGAGGGCGCGATCATTCGCTTTGCGGATCGCATCGCCTATATCAATCACGACATTGACGACGCGCTGCGTGCAGGCATTCTGCAAAGAGAGGAGATCCCCGCACCGCTTTGCGACGTGCTGGGTCACACCCACTCCGAGCGCATCAACACGATGGTGGCATCGGTGATCAGCGCAAGCGAGAACAAGCCCGAGATCAAGATGGAAAGCGACGTGTGGGAGGCGACCGACCGCCTGCGCGATTTCCTGTTTGAGCGCGTGTACCGCGACAACGTCGCCAAGGACGAGGAGATCAAGGCCAAGGATATGTTGGCGCAGCTCTTCGGCTATTTCGAGGAGCATCCCGAAAAGCTCCCGATCGACTATCTGGAAACCATCAGCAAGGAATCGGTGGGACGTGCTGTGTGCGATTACGTGTCGGGAATGACCGACCGCTACGCGCTGGATCTGTACCACAGCATCTTCGTGCCGGAGGTGTGGCGCATCAAATGATACCAAGAGAAATTATAGAGGAGATTCGCTACCGCTGCGATATTGAGGACGTGATCAGCACCTACGTCACCCTCAAGCGCGCGGGATCCAACCGACATGGGCTTTGCCCCTTTCACAGCGAAAAAACACCGTCCTTCACCGTCTTCCCCGCGACCAAAAGCTTTTATTGCTTCGGCTGCGGCGCGGGCGGGGACGTGGTGACTTTCATTCAAAAGATGGAGAATTTGGATTACGTAGATGCCCTGGAGTTTCTCGCCAAGCGCGCGGGCGTGCAGATCCCGCAGGACAATAAGGGATTTTCCTCTCACAAGGAGGTCACCCGCAAGCGCGTGTACGAGATGAATCTTGAGGCGGCCAAATTCTTCCGCGCGTGCCTGTTTGATCCGAATATCGGCGCGGACGGTATGAAATATCTCGCCGAAAAGCGCAAGCTCTCCGGCGCTACGATCAAGCATTTCGGGCTTGGCTTTGCTCCCAACGATTTTGGGGCGCTTACTCGCCATATGAAGCAAATGGGCTACACCGACGAAGAGCTTTACGCCGCCTTCCTTTGCGGAAAATCGCAAAAAACGGGCAGACCCTTTGATCTGTTCCGCAACCGCGTGATCTTTCCCGTTATCGACACGGCGGGCAACATCGTGGCATTTGGCGGGCGCGTGCTGGACGACAGCAAGCCCAAGTATCTGAACACCTCGGATACGCCCGGCTTCAAAAAAAGCCGTGTGCTGTTCGGCATGAATTACGCAAGGCATACGTGTGCCGAGCAAATGATTTTGTGCGAGGGGTATATGGATACCATCGCCATGCACGCCGCGGGCTTTGAAAACGCCGTGGCGACCCTTGGCACGGCCATCACAAGCGAGCACGCCAGATTGCTTTCCCGCTACACCAAGCGCGTGATCATCAATTATGACAGCGACGAGGCGGGTCAGCGTGCCGCAGACAAGGCGATGCGGCTTCTGGATGAGGTGGGGCTGGAGGTCAAGGTCCTCAAGCTCACGGGCGCCAAAGACGCGGACGAGTATATCCACACCTTTGGTGCGGATGCATTCCGCTCGCTGCTTGGCGAGAGCCGTACGGCGTTTGATTTCAAGCTGGAAAGCGTGCTGGCAAAGCACGATATGGGCAGCGCCACGGGCAAGATCAATGCCGCAAGGGAACTGGTCGCCATCATTGCGCAGACCGCATCCGGCGTGGAGCGCGAGCTGTACGTTAAAAGCGCCGCCGAGCGTTTGTCGCTTTCCACCGAGAGTCTTGCAAACGATGTCAAGCGCTACCGCGCGAGAATGGCGCGTGAGCAACGTCAAAAGGAGAGCCGTGAGCTGCAGCTGAGCGCACGCAGCTTCGGAGATCGCGTCAATCCCGACGCCGCGAAAAACCCCGCAGCAAACAGCGCGGAGGAGGCCGCACTTGGATTGCTTTTGCTTTATCCCGAGCATCGCCGCGTCGTGTGCGAGGGGCGCGTGGCGCTTGCCGCCGAGGATTTCTTTACCTCGTTCGGCCGTCGCGTGTTCGAGGCAATCTGCGAGATGGAAAAAAGCGACCGCGGCTTTGAATTCTCGGCCTTGGGTGAACAGTTCTCGCCCGACGAGATGGGGCGCCTGGTGCGCTTACAGCAGGATAGACAAGTGCTGCAAAACAACGGCATAGACGTGTTGCAGGCCGCCGCCGCGGCACTTGCCACGGAAAAACAAAAAACGGAGCAGCGTGAAGCGGGAGATCTGCAAGCAGAGCTTGCACGCCGACGCGCGGCTATGAAGAAAAACAAATAAAAGGCAGGATACGAAAATGGAAGAAAAGATTGAAATGGAAAAGGCGCCCGCAGAAAAGAAGCTGGACCTTGGCGAGCTGATCGAAAAGGGCAAGAAGAAGGGCTCTCTTTCCGCGCACGAGCTGGACGAGGCCATGGAGGGCATGGACTTTGATATGGACAGCTTGGACAAGCTGTACGAGGCGCTGGAGGATAGTGGTATTGCTCTTGGTGAGGACATTGCCGCGCTGGAGAGCGAGGTAGAGACCTTTGGGGGCGGCGAGAATATCGAGCGCCAGCTTGTGCAGGAGGGCATCTCGATCGATGACCCCGTGCGCATGTACCTCAAGGATATCGGCAAGGTGCCGCTTCTGGATGCGGACCGTGAGCGCGATCTTGCACAGCGTATGGCACAGGGCGACGAGCAGGCCAAGGACGAGCTGGTGCAGGCAAATCTGCGACTGGTGGTCAGCATTGCCAAGCGCTACGTGGGCAAGGGTATGTTTTTCCTTGATTTGATCCAGGAGGGCAATTTGGGCCTGATGAAGGCGGTCGGCAAGTTCGACTTCACCAAGGGCTTTAAGTTCTCGACCTATGCCACGTGGTGGATCCGCCAGGCGATCACCCGTGCGATCGCGGATCAGGCACGCACCATTCGTATTCCCGTACATATGGTAGAAACCATTCACAAGGTGTCCCGCTATCAGCGTCAGATGCTGCAGGAGCTGGGACGTGAGCCCACCCCCGCCGAGATCGGCGAGAAGATGGGCCTGAGCGCAGAGAAGGTTCGTGAGATCATGAAGGTGGCGCTGGATCCCGTTTCCTTGGAAACGCCCATCGGCGAGGAGGAGGATAGCCATTTGGGCGACTTTATCCCCGACGACGACACGCCCGCACCCGCAGAGGCGGCCTCTACCACCATTCTGCGCGAGGTCATCGAGCGCGAGCTGAACACCCTCACGCCCCGTGAGGCACACGTGATCAGACTGCGCTTCGGCCTGTTTGACGGCCGCACTCGCACTCTTGAGGAGGTGGGTAAAGAGTTCAATATTACCCGTGAGCGTATCCGTCAGATCGAGTCCAAGGCGCTGCGCAAGCTCCGCCATCCCAGCCGTGCAAGACACCTGCGCGGGTTCCTTGATTAATTCTTTACAATTATCGTTCAAATTGCATAAAACAAAAAAGATGCAATTTGGCACTATCACGATTTTTCTGTCTGCTTCGCAGAAAGTTTGCGGGGCGTATTTGTGAAAAGTTACTCTAAATTTTAAGATTATTCTTTTACAGTATTACACGGGCGCAAACCCCTCACTTGACAGGAAGATTAAAATAGTGTAAAATACTGCTTGTATTATATATCTATTCCCGCGCGTGGGATTTAGGGAGGTTCTGTTATTATGACAAAACGTTTGATCAGCTTGATGCTTGCCGTGCTGATGATGCTTGCCGTTTTCACGTCCTGTGCTGATAACGGTGATGCTGTCGAAAACACTGTGGATGAGGCATCTCGCTACACCTCGACCATCAATATGTGGCTCATCACCGAGAGCGCAGACGTCCAAAAGGCGAGCGAATACCTCGCCAATGGCTACGATCCCGATGATTTCGTCGGCACCAAGCTGGAGGAGCGCACCGACACCGAGAAGGCAGAGGTCGCCAAGCTCAGTGCTGCACAAAAGCTTGCTTGGGAGCAGCTGGACGATATTTCCGAGGAGCTCAATAAGATCACCAAAAAGCAGTTCAAGACCCAGGTCATTCTCAGATGTGTGACCGAGGACGGCTACTACGAAACGGTGGAAAAGGCGTTTGCCGACTATAAGCAGGAGCTGGAGAACGGCGGTATGAGCAGCGAGGAGATGCTGCAGAAGGAGGAGACCGTCCTCAACGAGTACGGCATTCCCGAACTGAAGTATCCCAAGGCAAGTGCCGCACAGGTGGACATCCTCTTTGTGGGTGACATCGTGAAGTATCGTCAGTATGCTGAGTCGGGCGACATCGCTCCCCTCACGGAGATGATCGAGAACTCTGCCGTCAAGCTTTCCTACTACATCAGCAGCTTGCTTCTCAGCTCTGCTATGTACAACGGTGAGGTGTACGGCGTGCCGAATAACCACACCATTGGTGAGTATACCTACATCGCCGTTGACGAGAAGCTGGCGAACGAGTATCTGACCACCCCCGAGAGACTTGAGAACTCTGTCTTCAGCAGCGAGGCATACCGCCTGCTGGAGTACGTGTACGAGGCCTCGCAGGGTGAAGCTGATCCCGAGAAGAAGGTTTATCCCATCTACAGCGAAACGGGCACGATTGACCTGAGCATGCTGCACTACTGGACCTTCAACCCCGATTCCCCCAACGCCACTTACATTCAGAGCCCCGAGACTTTCTCTTTGTTCGGCGGCTTCTATACCGCAAGCGATGCGCAGGGCTCCTTGGTCAGATGCACGAATCTGCTTACCAGCCAGGAGTATGCGACTAACCTGCAAAGAAAGCTTCGCTATGAGAATACCCCCGGTTACATCACCGATAATCCCACGCACGCCAGCGCTGTTCGTATCGTGAAGGGTGATTACACCATGAAGGCAGATCTGGAGGGACAGGGCTATAAGGTCTTTGTTGCCGAGCAACCCCGTGTGACCGATAACGACGTGTTCTCCTCCATGTTTGCGGTTGGCGCGAACACCCGCGATCAGGAGCGTGCGATGGAGATCATCACCTACCTGAACACCAACTCCGAGCTTCGCAACCTTCTGCAGTACGGTATCGAGGGCAAGAACTACGAGCTCGTGACCGCACTGGACGAGAAGCATGAGCCTATGGTAGACGAGAACGGCAAACCTCTCGTGTATGCGCAGGCTCTTCCGGACAACACCTACGTGATGGATATCACCAAAACGGGCAATATGTTCGTTGCTTACCCCAACGCTAAGGAGAGCAACGTGGCCGAGGGCAAGTACGGCGTGACGCACTGGGCGATCGGCAAGCTGCAGAATCTCGATGCCGCCACCTATCCCACCGTGGGTCTTTATTTCAGCAGAGAGAAGTACGTTGCGAACGAGTCCGGCTTTAAGGTGAATGACGAGAGCGTGCGCGTGTTGAATGCCGTTTCCGAGGCGATCAAGACGCAGGTGCTGGATCTTTTGACCACGCCCGAGCAGGTCAGCGCTCTTCGTAATGAGGCGCTGGACTATATCGTTGATCACAACGGTATGGCGAACTTCCTGCTCAACGACTTGCTTGGCGGAACCGTTGGCTATCTGAAGGCAGACGGAAAGCCTGCCTTGGTAAAGGTGGAGCAGCTTGCTACCGCACTTTCCGGTATGGCTAACAGCTACACTGAGTCCACTAAGCTCGGTACTGTTCAATCCACCAATGTTTTGTATCAGGAGTGGAGAGAAAGCAACGGCTTTAAGGGCTGATTTCAAAAAAGGAAAAGGGTGCGGCGCCAAGCGGTGCCGCACCCTTTGGCATTTGTTGTGAAATATACGCATGTGATTTGGGATTTCAATGGTACGGTTCTCTCGGATATGGAGGCGGGCATTCAGGCTGTCAATGAGATGCTGTCGGCGCGCGGGCTTACCGAGATCGCCGACGTGGAAAGCTATCGGCGCATCTTCCGTTTCCCCGTGGAGCAATACTATCGCGAGCTTGGGTTTGATTTTGAAAAAGAGGATTACAAGACCGTTCTTGCCCCCCTTTGGGTGTCTTTATATAATAAATATAGTAGAAATTCGCCCCTTTTTGACGGCGTTCGTATGCTGAGCCATGCTTTGCGCGCAAAGGGCGTACATCAGTCCATTCTTTCCGCCTCGGAAAAAGAGATGATGCACGAACAGTTAAAAGAGCGAGAGGCGCTGGAGCTGTTTGACGAGATCTGGGGTATGGAAAGCATTCATGCCTACGGCAAAGTCGCGCTTGCCCGTGCTTGGCGCGAGGCGCACCCCGCGGCGCGCGCCGTTCTTTTGGGGGACACCACACACGATTTCGAGGTGGCGCGCGAGATGGGGGTGGACTGTATTCTGATCGCGGCAGGACATCACGATGAGGGTCGCCTTCGTTCGTGCGGTGTGCCTGTGGTGGCCGATCTTTTTGAGGCGGCCGCCTTTCTCGGTATATTTTTAAAGTAAAAAAGTGCACCTCCGGTGCACTTTTTTCTTTTTCGTGGTTGACATATTTGTGATTATCTTATATAATATGAATAGGCATTCAAATGAATGGCTGTTCATATTTAGGAGGCGTTTATGCACGACCACAAAAGAGAACTTGATAGAGCCAGGGCTTTGCTGCCGCGTGATGAGCAGCTATCGGATCTTGCCGACCTGTTTAAGCTGTTTGGTGATTTCACCCGTATGAAGATCCTGTTTTCCCTTTCGCAGGGGGAGCTTTGCGTTTGTGCCATTGCAGAGCTGATCGGCATGGAGCAATCCGCCGTTTCGCATCAGCTGAAAAAGCTCAAAACGGCCAATCTCGTGCTTGCAAGGCGGGAGGGGAAGACGGTGCTTTACCGCTTGGCCGACTCGCACGTACACGACGTCATTGCAGTCGGATTTGCACATTTGATGGAGGAGAACTGAGATGAGTCGACATCAGCATACCTGTCATTGTCATGGGCATCATGAGCACGATCATCATCACGGCCACCACGACCACGGCGGCACTGTGTGCGCGCACTGTGAGCAAAAGCTGCACAGCGAGAGCCGTGTGGAACGCCTTGTTGTGATCCGTATTCTGTGTGCCGCGGCACTGCTTGGCATTTCTTTTCTTTTTCCTGTTACAGGGGTCTGGCAATTTGTCTTGTGCCTTGTGCCTTATCTTCTTGTGGGCTATGACGTGCTGTGGTATGCGCTTCGCAACGTCGCGCGCGGCGAGGTGTTTGACGAGCAGCTTTTGATGACACTTGCCACACTGGGGGCTTTTGCCATCGGCGAGCTCCACGAAGGCGTGGCGGTGATGTTGCTGTATCAGCTGGGCGAACTTTTGCAAACGCTGGCGGTGGGGAAAAGCCGTCGCTCGATCGCGGCACTGATGGATATCCGTCCCGATACCGCCACTGTTTTGCGCGAAGGGGACGAGGTGCAATGCTCGCCGCAAGAGGTCGCGGTAGGCGAGATCGTTCTTGTGCGCCCCGGCGAGCGTATTCCGCTCGACGGTCGCATTGTAAAGGGAAGCTCGGTGCTTGACACCGCAGCTCTTACCGGCGAGAGCGTGCCGCGTACGTGTGACGTGGGCGACACCGTGCTCAGCGGCAGCGTGAATGGGAGCGGTGTTTTACAGATCGCGGTGCAAAGCCCTTATGGGGAAAGTACCGTTGCCAAGATCCTTGCTCTTGTCGAGCACGCGAGCGAGAAAAAGGCGGAAACCGAGCGCTTCATCACGCGCTTTTCCCGCATTTATACCCCTGTCGTTGTGCTTGTGGCGCTTCTCTTGGGGGTTGGCGTGCCGATTTTCTTTTCGCAGAGCTTTTCTGAATGGATCCATCGCGCATTGCTGTTTTTGGTTGTATCTTGCCCCTGCGCGCTGGTTATATCCGTGCCGCTTTCCTTTTTTGGCGGCATCGGCGGCGCGTCCCGCTGCGGCGTGCTGATCAAGGGTGCCGATTATCTGGAGCGGCTTTCCCGTGTGCGCATCGTGGCGTTTGACAAGACCGGCACCTTGACCAAGGGCGATTTCTCGCTCGCCGAGATCCATTCTCCCATTCTTGCACAGAATGAGCTGTTGGGGATCGCCGCCGCGCTGGAGGCGCATTCCGTGCACCCGCTTGCGCAAGGCGTGATGCGAGCGTTTGACGGCGTGCCCGCCGTTTGTGAGCAGGTCGCAGAATATGCGGGCAAGGGTGTTTGCGGAATGATCGCGGGTGTTCGTTACGCCATCGGCAATCTTGCACTGATGTACGAGCGTGGCGTTGATGTTGCACAGGTTTCCGGCGCGGGCAGTGTGCTGTATCTTGCGCGGGAGGGAGAATGTCTGGGGCATCTTGTGCTGTGCGACGAGCCCAAGGAGAATGCGGCGCAAGCAATCGCGGCGCTTGAAAAACAGGGCGTGCGGGAGCTTGTGATGCTGACGGGCGACCGCCTTGCCGTCGCACGGCACGTGGCAAAGACACTTGGTATCACGCGCGTGGAGGCGGAGCTTTTGCCGGATCAGAAGGTGGAGCGCTTGGAGGCGCTTTTGGAGGAGGACGCCGTTGCTTTTGTGGGGGACGGTGTGAACGATGCGCCTGTGCTGGCGCGTGCCGACGTTGGCGTGGCGATGGGGGCGCTGGGTAGCGATGCCGCCATCGAGAGTGCAGACATTGTATTGATGAAGGATGATCTGAGTGCGCTTGCCGAGGCGATCGCGATCTCCAAAAAGACGTTGCGGATCGTGCGGCAGAACATCTTTTTTGCACTGGCAACCAAGGCGGCGGTGCTGGCGCTTGGTGCGCTGGGGCTTGTCAATATGTGGATGGCGGTGTTTGCCGACGTTGGCGTGATGCTGCTTGCGGTGCTGAATGCGATGCGCGCAATGCGCGTCCGTAAGCCGTTATAATATATGAAGCAAAGAGAAGCGTTCGAGATCTTGTATGCGCGTGATGCTGTCCAGGCAAAGCGCGCGTGCTCGCTCGAACGTTTCTTCGTCGCCAAGGCGCGCCGCGACACAGAGCTCAATCAGGCGGTCGCCGACCTCCTTGCGGTCGGTAGCGGAGATGGAAAGCTCCAGCAGCTTCTCCTTTTCCTGCCACCAAGAAAGCAGCGCGCTTGCCTCTTCGCTCGCTTGCGCGCAAGCAGGGAGATCCCGCAATCCCTCCTGCATCTTCCCTGTGAAATTTCTTACGTAGGCGGCGTTGAAGAGGATCCCGCCTACAAGAAGCGCCAGTGCGCAAAGTGAAAACAAAAAGGTCTTCATAAGCCCTCCTTTTTTATCCAGTAAAGGTTGCCCGCGTCGTCCCGCCCGAGAAAAAAGACCTCCTTGGTGCGGAGTTCTTTTTTTGCCAGTGTTTGCGCGAGCCACTCGTCGTCCAGTCCCATTAGCTCAAGGTTGTAGCGGTCCACACACCCGTCCTGTATCAGCACGTGCACGATCCCGCTTTCTGCGGCAGAAAGTTGCAGATCCTTGGCCGTCGGTGGTTGTGCTGCTTTGCGCGCAAGGATCGAGATCTTTCCGTTTTGCTCCAGAATGGCGTAATCCACGTCCTCCAGTGATGAGATGCCGGCCTGGCGCACCTCGCTGATCAGTTCGTCAATGGAGATGCGGATGCGCTGCATTTCCTTTTGGTCCAGCTTGCCGTGGCGGATCAATACGGAGGGGCGCGCCGACGCCAGACTTTTCAGCTTGGGAAATTTGATCAGCACCATGGATAGCGCGACCTCCAGGGAAAGCACTGTCACCAAGGGGATGAGCGCATAGGCAAGGGGAATGTTTTTGTCCACGATGGGCAAGGAAGCGATTTCGGAAACAAGCAGGGTGGTTACAAGCTCGGAAACCTCCAGTTCGCCAAGCTGTCGCTTGCCCATCAGCCGCATCGTGGCGACTAGTAGCACGTAGACAAGAACCGTTCGCAAAAGGATGGTTAGCATAGTGTGCTCCTCTTTTTTGTTACTGTGTATAATTTTCTCACAAAAGACCATACTACAAACGTGGCATTTTTTGTCAAAAAGGGGCTTGACAAAAAGAAAAAAGCGTGATAGAATATAAAAGCTGTCCCTCGAAACGGCACCCTGTAAAAAAATGACAAAAACTTCAAAAAAGTTTCGAAAAGGTATTGACAAGGGGCTTCCTTTGTGGTATGATAATAGGGTCGCCGCGAAAAAGCGGAGGCGAATGGTCTTTGAAAATTGAACAGTAAGAGATGAGTATAAAGCATGTAAGTGCGATAGAATATCTCGACAATTCTGAAAGAGAATACAACTCTAAAAAAAGTAAAGAAAGAGCAATCAAGCTCGGAATTGATTTTATC
>JAZRFG010000030.1:0-2838 GCA_045661265.1 Eubacteriales bacterium | reverse complement strand
AGCGCGCCACCGACAAAGAAAAGGCGTGCCGTGCGGCACGCCTTTTTAATAGGATCAAGATCAGTAATTTTCAGCGCGGACCTCGAAATAGCTCTGGGGATGCGCGCAAACAGGGCAGATGTCGGGCGCCTTCTTGCCCATTACGAGGTGTCCGCAGTTGCGGCACTCCCACATGGTCATCTCGCCCTTTTCAAACACTTTTTGCAGCTCCACGTTGGAAAGCAGCTTGCGATAGCGCTCCTCATGTGCCTTTTCGATCTCGGCGACGGCGCGGAACTTCTCGGCGATGTCGTGGAAGCCCTCCTCGTCCGCCTCCTTGGCGAAGGTTGCGTACATATCCGTCCACTCATAGTTCTCGCCGGCGGCAGCGTCGGCAAGGTTCTGCGCGGTGGTGCCAAGGCCGCCAAGGAGCTTGAACCACATCTTGGCGTGCTCCTTTTCGTTGTCGGCGGTCTTTGCAAACAGGGCGCTGATCTGCTCATAGCCCTCCTTCTTTGCCACGCTTGCGAAGTAGGTGTACTTGTTGCGTGCCTGGCTCTCGCCGGCAAATGCGCTCATCAGGTTCTGCTCGGTCTTGGTACCCTTCAGGTTCATAATCGTTCTCCTTAAATTTCAATTTTTTAAGATGAATGGCAGTGAGAGCAGCGCGTGTGCAGGATCAGCTCATAAGAGTCGATCTCTACACCCGTGCGTGCGGTGAACTCTGCGGCAAGGTCGCCGAGATCCACGTCCAGCACCCGCCCGCACGAGGAGCAAAAGGCGTGCTCGTGCTTGGTGGGTGTTTTGTCGTAAAAATCGGGGCCGTGCGCGGTGCGGATGTGCAGAATATGCCCCTCCTCGGTCAGATAGTGCAATGTGTTATACACGGTAGCAAGCACGATGCCGGGGTACTTTTCCTTGGCGCGGCGAAAGATCTCGTCGGCGGGCAGATGCCCCTCGGACTCGCGCAAAATCTGCAGGATGGCGGCACGTTTTTGTGTCATGTCGTCCTCCTTTCGGGCGAAAAGCCCTGTGTCTTACTTGAAGTAGCGGTTAAGCAGACCCTCGAAAGCACGGCCGTGGCGTGCCTCGTCCTTGGCCATTTCGTGCACGGTGTCGTGAATGGCGTCAAGGTTCAATTGCTTTGCCTTCTTGGCAAGGTCAAACTTGCCCTCGCAAGCGCCGTTCTCAGCGGCAACGCGCAGCTCAAGGTTCTTCTTGGTGGAGTCGGTCACCACGTCACCGAGAAGCTCGGCGAACTTGGCGGCGTGCTCTGCCTCCTCCCAAGCTGCCTTTTCCCAGTAAAGACCGATCTCGGGGTAACCCTCGCGGTGAGCAACGCGTGCCATAGCCAGGTACATGCCGACCTCAGTGCACTCGCCCATGAAGTTGGCCTTCAGACCCTCGATGATCTCGGCAGGGACCTCTGCGGCCTTGCCCACGCCAACGACGTGCTCGGTTGCCCAAGCGGCGTCTGCGCTCTCGACGATCTCGTTAAACTTTTCGCCGGGCACCTTGCAAACGGGGCACTTTTCAGGACGGTTCTCGGACTCGATGATCTCACCGCAAACAGAGCATTTCCACTTTTTCATAATACTAATCTCCTTTAAGATAAAAAATTCAGTTTTGTGTTCCTTGCGTTCACACTGTTTTTGGAACAATTCTATTTTATCACGCCTTTTTGCGTTTGTCAATAGGTTTTTCAAAAAAATTAGAATAATTCTAAAAATATTTTTCCTACCTTTTCACACACGTACGCGATTATATTAAAAGGAAGAAACGCCCTTGACGGAACTTGCAAAAAATATTATAATAAGAGGGAAGAAACGGCGAAAGGAGCGCGGAAATGACGGAATTGCTTTCTCCCGCGGGGAATTTTGAAAAAATGCAGGCGGCACTGCGCTTTGGTGCAGATGCGGTCTATCTGGCGGGGCAGCGCTTCGGTATGCGCTCTGCTGCCGATAATTTTACCGACGAGGAGCTTGCGGCGGCGGTGGAATGCGTCCACGCGCGCGGCAAAAAGCTGTACCTGACCGTCAACACGATGCCCCACGGGCACGAGTATCCCGCCCTGCGAGAATATTTTACCAAATTGGCGCAAAATCCGCCCGACGCGCTCATTCTCACCGACCTTGGTGTGATGGCAACGGCGCGGGAGCTGCTGCCAAGCGTGCCGATCCACATCTCCACGCAATCCAGCATCGTCAGCCCCGCCGCCGCGCGCGCGTGGGCGGCGCTTGGCGCCGAGAGATTGGTGCTGGCGCGCGAGCTTTCGCTCGATGAGGTGAAGCGCATTCGTGAGGCGCTGCCCCCCGAGGTGGAGCTGGAGGCGTTCGTACACGGTTCGATGTGTGTTTCCTACAGCGGACGCTGTATGCTTTCCAACCAGTTCACGGGGCGCGATGCCAACCGCGGCGCCTGCGCACAGCCCTGCCGCTGGAATTACACCATCGTGGAGGAAAAGCGACCCGACGAGGCGCTGCCCGTGATTGAGAACGAGAACGGAACGTTCATCATGTCCTCTAAGGATATGTGTATGCTGCGCCACGTGCCCGCACTCATCGAGGCGGGCGTGACCTCGTTCAAGATCGAGGGCAGAATGAAGAGTGCCTACTACACGGCGGTGGTGACGAACGCCTACCGCATGGCGATCGACGCCTATTTGCGCGACCCCGCGGGCTACGTGTTCGACGAGGCGTGGTACCGCGAGGTGGAGAGTGTTTCGCACCGCGAATACGCCACGGGCTTTTGGTATGACGACCCCAAAAAACAGCCCCAGCTTTGCCGCGAGAGTGGTTATATCCGCGAAAAGGCGTACTTTGCCACCGTGGTGGAGCGCGGCAACGCGCCCGAGGGGCT
>JAZRFG010000029.1:0-1290 GCA_045661265.1 Eubacteriales bacterium | reverse complement strand
TTTTGGGGGAAGCGGGGGAGTGTGAATGAATAGGGACGCTTCGCTTAGCATATACCGCGTGCTTGCCACGCTGTTCGTGCTTCTTTGCCATATCGGCACGCACTATGGCTCAGCTCTTGTGGCGATGGGCTTTTTGGTGGGTGTGGAGATGTTTTTGCTGCTTTCCGGCTATCTTTGCGCCGCCGGCGCGCACAAAAGGCGGGATCTGCGCTATTTTGCGAGCAGGTATCTGCGCCTCTTGCTGCCCGTGTGGATCCTGCTGGCATTCTATATCCCCCCCGCCTTACTTTCGGGGCACAACACGCTTGCCGATTTTCTGCCCTATCTTGCGGGCGTGGTCGGACTGCCGCGCTTGCATGGCGGGGCGTATTTCACACAGGTGCAGGGGCTCACACATCTGTGGTATATCACGGCGGCGCTCTTGTGCGAGGTCGCGGCGCTTCCCTTGCTCTTTGTTTGGCGGCGCCTTACCAAAAAGAATTGCGCGAGGCGTGTGGCGGCGCTTGGCGCGCTTGTGCCGCTTTGCCTTTTTGGGGGAGCAACACCCTTGCGACTTGGCTATTTGTGGGCGTTTGCGGCGGGCGTTTTTCTGTATGATCTTCCCGCGTGTCGCACGGAGCGTCGCGCCCTTTTTTGCTGCGGTGCGGCGCTGGTGGGGGCGGCGGCGGTGCGCCTTTTGGGCATGCGCTATCTTGACGACACACACCTTTACACCAACGGCGTGATCCCCCTTTCCTATCTGGTGATCGCGGCGGCGCTGTTCGTCCTTGTGCGCACGCTCGCAAGGGGGCGAATGCAGGCCTTCTTGGAGCGCTTGAGCAAGGAACGCGTGTTCGTCTTTTTGGAAAAGCACTCCTATGAGATCTATCTCGTGCATTACGTCTTTATCGTGGGGCCGCTTTGCGTGTTTGATCTACGCGCGCCGGAGTGGGTCAAGCTCCTTGGTTTTCTTTTGTGCAGTGCGACAGCCGCGGCGCTCTTGCGCTTGCTTGTGCGCGCCGTGCGGGGCGGAGCAGGGCGATGAGCGCGGGACGGCAGATGGCGCGCAGCAGCGCCCTATATTTTGCGGGCAGGGGGCTTTCCGGTGTGGTGACGATGCTGCTTTTGCCCCTGTATACCACGCACATCGACACCGCGGCGTACGGCTACTATGAAACTGCAAGCTCGGTGGTGATCGTCCTTGTTCCCGTGCTTTGCCTTGAGGTGTGGACGGGAATGCTGAAATACACCCTCGCCCGCCGCGCGGGCGCTTGCCCTTATGGCGAGGAGGAGATATACGGCGCCGCCTTT
>JAZRFG010000028.1:0-1737 GCA_045661265.1 Eubacteriales bacterium | reverse complement strand
CCGAACCTTCGCACTTTGCAAGGCAAAGCGCAAGGTTCTATCCAAAGGGTAGGCCAAAAAAGGGCTCCGCGAAATACTACCCGAAAGGGTATTCGCGCGTTGCGCGAAAATTCCCACGCCCTGCGCCTGGTGTGCAAGCACACCGATCTTCGGGCGGGGAAACCGAACCTTCGCACTTTGCAAGGCAAAGCGCAAGGTTCTTGCCAAGGGATAGGCCAAAAAAGGGCTCCGCGAAATGCGGAGCCCTTTTTTGGCCTACCCGAAAGGATTCGAACCTTCGACCTTCAGAGTCGGAGTCTGACGCGCTATCCAGCTGTGCCACGGGTAGAAATATGAAATGCGGCGCATAAAATGCGCCTGCAACGGGGATATTATACCACAGCAGACGCTACTTGACAAGGTTTTTGACAAAAAATTCGTTCGACAAAAACTTTTTTCAAAAAACCTATTGACAAATATTGCCGATTTTGCTATAATAACACCTGTTCTGAATATTGGGGTGTCGCCAAGCGGTAAGGCATCAGACTCTGACTCTGACATTTCCGGGGTTCGAATCCCTGCACCCCAGCCAAACAAATAAACCACCCAATCGGGTGGTTTTTTGTTTTGTTTGGCTGGGGTGCTTTGCGAAGCCCGCTTCGCGCGCGTCGCGCGAATACCCTTTTGGCTTATCACAAAGATTCGCACAAACGGTTGCAATTTGCACCTATGTGTGGTATACTGTAAAAAAAACAAAAAAGAGGACGTATTATGAGAAAAGCATTAAAATATTACGTGAATTCCCCTTTGATCCTGCGCATTGCGATCGGTCTTGCGATCGGTATTTGCTTGGGGCTCTTGTTGCCCGGGGCGACCTTTGTCGCTACGTTTGGCAGCGTGTTTGTGGGAGCCCTCAAGGCGATCGCCCCCATTCTCGTTTTCGTTTTGGTCATCGCTTCCCTCGCCAAGGCCGGTATGGGAATCGGCAAGCGATTTGGCACGGTGGTGTTCTTTTACCTCATCTCCACCTTCCTGGCGGCGGCCGCTGCCGTGGTGGCGATGTACATTTTCCCCGTGACCATACCCCTCGCACAGGCGCACCAAAGCACGGCGCCGTCCGGCCTTGGCGAGGTGTTTTCCACACTGCTCAACAACATGGTGGCCAACCCCATCGGCGCCATCATTAACGGCAATTACGTGAGCATTCTCACCTGGGCGGTGATCCTGGGACTTGCCTTCCGCAAGCTCGCCGGCGATCATACCAAGGACGTTCTTGGCGATATTTCTGCCGCGGTATCTGCGGTGGTTGGCTGGGTGATCCAGTTAGCACCCTTCGGCATTATGGGCCTTGTCTTCTCCTCGGTGAGCGAATATGGCTTGGAGATCTTCACCGATTACGGCAAGCTGCTTGTGGTCCTTGTCGGCTGCATGCTTTTCGTCGCTCTTGTGATCGATCCGCTGATCGTCGCCATTTCCTTGCGCCGCAATCCGTACCCGCTGGTGTTCCGTTGCCTGCGCGAGTCGGGCATTACCGCGTTCTTTACCCGCAGCTCTGCGGCCAACATTCCCGTGAATATGTCGCTTTGTGACAAGCTTGGCCTTGACAAGGAGTATTATTCCGTTGCCATTCCTCTGGGCGCGACCATCAATATGGACGGCGCGGCGATCACGATCACGGTCATGTCCCTGGCGGCGGCATTCTCGCAGGGAATTTCGGTCAACATTCTGCTGGCGATCCTGCTGAGCTTCGTGGCGACC
>JAZRFG010000027.1:0-2360 GCA_045661265.1 Eubacteriales bacterium | reverse complement strand
ATGGATCATACCGGCTGCCGCAAGGGCTATACCACGGTGCACGCCGTTGTGCCCAAGGCAGAGATCATGGACTATCCGATCGCACTTCGTGCTATGACCAAGGGCTTTGGCTCGTTTGAATTCAACGTCACAGGCTACGAGGTTGTGCCGCGCGACATCACCGCAAAGGTCGCCGCTTCCAAGCGCTGATCCTTTCCCCAAAAACCGCTCCGCCGTTTCGGCGGAGCGGTTTTTTGTTGTTAACTTTTTGGTGGTGGTCGCGTAATGCGACCTTTTTTTTGCGTGGCGCGTGCTATAATGCGCTCAGAAAGGAAGTGAAACGATGATCCATAGTAAATACGGCTTTGAAAAAAGATCGCGCGACGGGCTTTTGTGTGTGTATTTGTACGGCGAGATCGATCACCACGGCGCGGTGGCACTGCGCGAGGATCTGGACAAGCTTTTGTGGCGCGAGCGTCCGCGGCGCTTGGTGTTGAACCTTTCCCGCATTGAGTTTATGGATAGCGCGGGGCTGGGGCTTTTGATGGGGCGATATCGCCTGATGCGTGAGCTTGGCGGTTTGATGGTGCTCAGCGCCCCCAATCCGCGCGTGATGAAGATCCTGCGGCTTTCGGGAATGGAGCGCTTTTTTGAAATAGAGGACGTGCCGAAAGGAGAAAGATTATGAGAAAAAAGAAAAGCGGTTGCAGTAACCGTATGCGCCTTACGCTTCCCGCGCTCTCCGTCAACGAGGGGGTGGCGCGTGCCGCCGTGGCGGCCTTTTGCGCGCAGTGCGATCCCAGCACGACCGAGCTTGCCGACATCAAGTGTGCCGTGTCCGAGGCGGTGACGAACTGCATCGTGCATGCTTACCGTGAGTGCGGAGGAGAGATCCGCATTACCGTGCGCCTAGTGCCGGGCGGCGTGCGGATCGCCATACGCGACCGCGGCTGCGGTATCGCCGACGTGCGCCGTGCACGCGAGCCGCTGTTTACCACAGATGCGGCGGGGGAGAGAAGCGGCATGGGCTTTACTGTGATGGAAAGCTTTATGGACAAGCTTTCGGTGCACTCCCGCGAGGGCGTGGGCACGCTGGTGGTGCTGACCAAGTACATCGGAAAAGAATGTGAAATATGAGGGCTTTGCGAAAAAGGAGGTGAGCGCGTGGAGGGGAATAGCCGCCAGAGCCGTCATTACGCACTGATCGCGGCGGCACAGTCTGCCGACGGGGCAGTGGCGGGGGCCGCTACGGAAGCGCTCCTTGCAGAGAATATGGGGCTTGTACGCGCGGCGGCGTTGCGCTTTCGGGACAGAGGCACCGAGCACGAGGATCTTTTGCAGATCGGCACGATCGGTATGATCCGCGCGATCCGCAGCTTTGATCTTTCCCGCGGGCTTGCCTTCTCTACCTATGCCGTGCCACTTATCGTGGGCGAGATCCGCCGCCATTTGCGCGACGACGGGCTTTTGCACGTCAGTCGTAGCTGTAAAAAGCTGGCGATGGACCTTTGCGCGCGGCGCAGAGAGATCATGGAAAGGGAGGGCAGAGATGCCGGCATAGAGGAGCTGGCCGCGCTTTGCGGTGTGGGGCGCGAGGAGGCCGCCGTTGCGCTTTCCTCCGCTTCGCCTGTGGCCTCGCTTTCCGAGAGCTGCTTTGAGGAGGACAAGGGGGAGCTTGCCGATCGCCTTGTGGACGACGAGAGCGCGCACGAAGCCGAGATCTTAAGTGATAAGATCGCCTTGCGTGCGGCGATTGAACGTATGCCGCCGCTTTGGCGTAAAATATTGCTCCTGCGCTATTATCGCGATCGCACGCAGCAGCAAACCGCGGACGCGCTGGGGCTCACGCAGGTCAAGGTATCGCGCGAGGAGAAGAAGATACTGGAATTTTTGCGCGGGGAGCTGATCGTATAAAAAACGCCGAGAGCGTATGCTCTCGGCGTTTTGTTGTGTTAATTGAAATTGACGAAGGTCACGCTTTCCATCACGGGCGCTTCCACCGGCTTGGATCTCTCGTTGCTGTAGGTCTGCTTGGTGACAGGAAGCTCAGCAATGGTGTCCACCGTTTCCATGCCCGCCACCACGCGGCCGAAGGCGGCATAGTTGCCGTCCAGCGAGTCGTTTTGGTCGTGCATGATGAAGAATTGGCAGCTGGCACTGTTAGGAGCGGTACGTCTTGCCATCGAAATGACGCCGCGCTCGTGCTTGAGCGTGTTTTGCGCGAAGCCGTTGGAGGGAAATTCGCCCTTGATCGTGCCGCCCTCGATTGTGCCTGTGCCATCTCCCTTAGGGTCGCCGCCCTGGATCATAAATCCGTAGTAGACACGGTGGAAGGTAAGGCCGTTATAAAAGCCCTCGCTCACCAGCTTCTGGAAGTTTGC
>JAZRFG010000026.1:0-1162 GCA_045661265.1 Eubacteriales bacterium | reverse complement strand
GCGCGAGGGCGTGGTTCGCATTTGTGTGGCCGATGGCGGCGAGGGAATTCCCCCTGAGAAGATCAAAGAGATCTGGGACAGATATTATCGCGTGGATCGCGAGCATCGCCGCGCCGTGATGGGCACGGGACTGGGCCTTTCCATCGTGAAAGGTGTGATGGAGGCACACGGCGCCAGCTATGGCGTGGAGAGTGCCGTGGGAGCGGGAAGCGTGTTCTGGTTTGAGCTTCCTGTTTGCTCTAAGGAATAAGAAAAAGAGCGTTTAGCCACCGAACGGGTGGCGAAAACGCTCTTTTTTTGCAAATTGCTTGCAAAGCGCGGTAACTTGTGGTAGAATAGAGGAAAGTAGGAAAAGGAGCGCGTTTGCCGTGAAGCATCTGTTTGATCTGTTGAAATGTCCCGTATGTGGGGCGCGCGTCGCACGCGAGGGCGGCACGCTTTTTTGCGCGGGCGCGCGTCGCCATTGCTATGACCTTTCCGGTGCGGGCTACGTCAATCTGGCGGGTGCCAAGCAAGCGGGCGGGGGAGATGACGCAGCGTTGATTCGTGCGCGCACGGCGTTTCTCACAAAGGGGCACTATGCGCCGATCGCTGTGCGTATTTGCGAGATCCTTGATGACGCCTGCAAGGGTGGTACCGTGTTGGACGCGGGCTGCGGCGAGGGTTACTATGCCGCACAGATGGCAAAGGCGGGCTTTTCCGTTCTGGGCGTGGATCTTTCCAAGCGTGGCATCACTCACGCCGCAAAGCAAGCAACGCGCGAGGGGCTGGAGGCTCTGTTTGCCGTGGCGGGGATCTTTTCGCTTCCCGTGGCGGACGCGAGTGTGGACGCCGTGGTCAGCTTGTTTGCACCCGTTTGCGAGGAGGAATTTTTGCGTGTGCTGCGACCGGGCGGTGTGCTGATCCTTGTGGGCGCGGGCCCCGAGCATTTGTTCTCGCTCAAGCGTGTTCTGTATGAAACGCCCTATCAAAACGATCCCCGTGCCGATCAGCCGCAGGGAATGACCTTGCTTGACAAGGGGCGCCTGCGCTATATCTTTGCGGCTGATACGCCCACCTTGCAGGAGCTTTTTGCCATGACTCCCTATTTTTACCGCACCTCAAAGGCGGGGCAGGAGCGTCTTGCCGCCACCACCTTGCTTGACGTGGACGTAGATGTGGA
>JAZRFG010000025.1:0-12979 GCA_045661265.1 Eubacteriales bacterium | reverse complement strand
TCGTCATCGGTCGAAGCAATTGCCTCAACCATCTTCTCGCGCCACTCATTTGCAAGGTCAACCATGTCGGCGGGAATCTCCTCGACACGCATATCCTTACCCATATCATCGTAGTAGATGTCTGCTTCCATGTTCATCAGGTCGATGATACCACGGAACAGAGCCTCCTCACCGATGGGGAGCTGGATCGGAACTGCATTCGCCTTCAGACGGTCACGGATCATACCAACAACACGGTAGAAGTTGGCGCCGTTGATGTCCATCTTGTTGACGTAGCACATACGGGGAACGCGATACTTGTCCGCCTGGCGCCAAACGGTCTCGGACTGGGGCTCAACGCCACCCTTGGCGCAAAGCACGGTCACAGAGCCGTCAAGCACACGCAGAGAACGCTCTACCTCAACGGTAAAGTCCACGTGGCCGGGGGTATCGATGATGTTGATACGGTGGCCGGTATCCTTCTGGTCACGCTTCTCAGTGTGAGTCCAGAAGCAGGTGGTTGCAGCAGAGGTGATGGTAATACCACGCTCCTGCTCCTGTGCCATCCAGTCCATCGTAGCGGCACCCTCGTGCGTCTCGCCGATCTTGTGGGTCTTACCCGTGTAGAACAGGATACGCTCGGTGGTGGTAGTCTTACCGGCATCGATGTGAGCCATGATGCCGATATTACGAGTTCTTTCAAGAGGATATTCTCTTCCCATAATCGAACTCCTTTAATTAATATCTGTAGTGGGCGAAAGCCTTGTTGGCTTCTGCCATTCTGTGGGTCTCTTCCTTCTTCTTGAACGCGCCGCCCATGCTGTTCTTGGCATCAAGAATCTCAGCAGCAAGGCGCTCTGCCATGGTGCGCTCGCCACGGTTGCGCGAGTAGTTGATGAGCCAACGCAGACCAAGGGTCTGACGGCGCTCTGCACGCACCTCCATGGGAACCTGGTAGGTAGAACCGCCAACACGGCGAGCCTTAACCTCAAGCACAGGCATGACATTTTCAAGAGCTTCGTTAAATACTTCCAGGGGGTTCTGACCAAGCTTCTCCTCTACGGCGCGGAATGCGTCATAAACGATCTTCTGGGCGACACCCTTCTTACCGTCCTCCATCACGTTGTTGATCAGCTTGGTAACAAGCTTGGAATTGTACAACGGATCCGGAAGAACGTCTCTTTTCGAGATACGACCTCTTCTAGGCACTATACTTCCCTCCTTCATTAGAAATATGAAATCTTCGGTACTCGGGGATCTTTGCCCCGTCAGCGCTCGTCGAACAATGGAGAAATGAACAAACGTCAATTTTCCTTTCAGCCGGACGATGCTATCTTATACCTGCCCCAAAATTGAATTATTTCTTGGGGGCTTTTGCGCCGTACTTGGAACGGCTCTGTTTGCGGTTTGCAACGCCCTGTGCGTCAAGGGTACCGCGAATGATGTGGTAACGAACACCGGGCAGGTCACGCACACGTCCGCCGCGAATAAGGACAACGGAGTGCTCCTGCAGATTGTGACCGATACCGGGGATATAGGTGGTTGCCTCAAGACCGTTGGTAAGACGAACTCTTGCGATCTTACGAAGTGCAGAGTTGGGCTTCTTCGGGCTTGTGGTGGACACCTTCGTGCACACGCCGCGTCTTTGAGGTGCGCGCTGGTCGGTCTGTTCGTTGTTGAGAGAGTTAAAGCCCTTCTGCAATACGGGGGACTTGGACTTGTAAGTCTTATCAACACGGCCCTGTCTGACAAGCTGATTGAAAGTTGGCATTTTCTTCCTCCTTCTTTGATATTTTTAATGTTTGAAGTCTTTTTGGGCATAGTAAGCCCATAGACGACAACTTATTATATCACATCACGTTTTTCTTGTCAAGAAAAGCTTTTAGGGGTGAAAAAATTCTCCCTTTTGCACAAACATATGCCATTTTCGTGATGCATTTTAGACAATTTTAGTGAGTGTTATTCAGTGCTATATCACAAAAGGCCGCCGTTTTCGGCGACCTTTTGTTTTTTTATTTTCAGAACGCGTATTCAGACTCAGCTGCGCTCTCGCCCGTGCTTTCAACGTGCACGTCGCGGTAGCAGGACATGCCCGTACCGGCGGGAATCAGCTTACCGATAATAACGTTCTCCTTCAGGCCAAGCAGGTGGTCGACCTTGCCCTCAATAGCGGCTTCGGTCAGCACGCGCGTGGTCTCCTGGAAGGAAGCGGCGGACAGGAAGGAATCCGTACGCAGCGATGCCTTGGTGATACCAAGGAGCTCGCGGGAAGCAGTTGCCTCACGCAGATTCTCCTCGCCTGCAGCGATGCGAGCGCGGATCTCGGCGTTGGCATCCTCGAAATCGAACAGATCCTTGGAGCTGCCGATGCGAAGGTTAGTGTCACCCGGATCCTCCACACGGACCTTGCGCGTCATCTGACGTGCGATGATCTCGATGTGCTTATCGTTCACGCTAACGCCCTGAGAGCGGTAGGCCTGCTGGATCTCTTCAATAATATATTCATATACGCTGTTCAGGCCACTGATGCGCATGATATCGGAGGGGGCCTTATTGCCGGCGGTCAGTGCCTCGCCGCGCTTGATGGGCTGCTCCTCCTTGACAATGATCTGCATACCGTAAGGAACGGGATACTTGAACAACTCACCGGTCTCGCCGTCCACCACGCTGATCTCGTTGATGTTAGCGTTCTCGGCGGGAGCAATGCGCTGAACGGTACCGGTCTGCTCGCAGATGATGGCGGCCTTCTTGGGCGTTCTTGCCTCGAAGAGCTCGTCAACACGAGGAAGACCCTGCGTAATGTCCGCACCTGCGACACCACCAGAGTGGAAGGTTCTCATCGTCAGCTGGGTACCGGGCTCACCGATCGACTGTGCGGCGATGATACCAACGGCCTCACCGACGCTGACGGGCTTGCCGGAGGCAAGGTCAGCACCGTAGCAGTGTGCGCAAACGCCGTGACGGGAGTGGCACTTCAGAAGAGTTCTGATGTGGACCTCCTTCACACCTGCTGCCTCGATGGCATTGACGTCCTCTTCGCGGATCATGGTGTCGGCGGGAACGATCACATTGCCCGCAGCGTCCTTCACGTCCTCGAAGGTGTAACGGCCGGAGATACGCTCTGCAAGCGTTTCAAGCGGCTTGCCCTGTGCGTCGTACAGCTCGCGAACGACCTGTCCCTCGGTTGCATCGCAGCACTCCTCGCGCCCGATGATCTCCTGAGAAACGTCGACCAGACGTCTGGTAAGGTAACCGGAGTCTGCGGTACGAAGCGCGGTATCCGAAAGCGACTTACGGGAGGAACGGGATCCCATGAAGTACTCCAGGATCTTCATACCCTCGCGGAAGTTGGACTTGATCGGAATTTCCATCGTCTTACCGTTGGTTGCAAACATCGAACCGCGCATTGCGGCAAGCTGTCTCATCTGCTTGGTAGAACCACGGGCGCCCGAGTCCGCCATGATCTTGATGGGGTTGAGAGAATGGAAGCAATCCATCATCTTCGCGGTCACCTCTTCGGTGGTAGCGGCCCAGATCTTGATCACGCTGTTATAGCGCTCCTCGTCAGTGAGCAGACCCTGCTTGTAGTAGGAGTTGATGTCGTCCACCTTATCCTGCGCAGCAGCGAGGATAGCGGGCTTTTCCTTGGGAACGGACATGTCGTACACCGAGATCGAGAAGGAAGCACGGGTAGAATACTTGTAGCCCATCTCCTTCACGGCGTCCAGCATCTCCGCACACTCTGCGGCGCTGTGATGCTTGATGCAGCTGTCAATGAGCATACCAAGGATCTTCTTCACGTTACCCTTGTTCTTCTTAAGGAACGCGGTGTCGATCTCCATCTTGAGTGCGTTTTCGGGCACGGAGCGATCCACGAAGCCCAGGTCCTGCGGGATCTTCTCGTTGAAGATCAAGCAGCCGAGCGAGGTTTCGACCATACCGGTCACGCTCTTGCCGTTCACTTCCTTGGTCAGACGAATCTTGATGGGCGCGTGCAGGCCGAGTGCGCCGTTGGCGTAAGCCATCATTGCCTCGTTCATATCGCGGTAGCAGGAGCCCTCACCGGGTTCGCCGGGTTTCTCCATCAGCAGATAGTAGGTACCAAGGATCATATCCTGCGAGGGCACTGCCACGGCACGGCCGTCGGCGGGCTTAAGCAGGTTGTTGGCGGAAAGCATCAGGAAGCGTGCCTCGGCCTGTGCCTCTGCGGAAAGCGGCACGTGCACGGGCATCTGGTCGCCGTCGAAGTCGGCGTTGAATGCGGTACATACCAGGGGGTGCAGCTTGATCGCGCGGCCCTCGACCAGCACGGGCTCGAATGCCTGGATAGACAGACGGTGCAGCGTGGGTGCGCGGTTCAGGAGCACGGGATGCTCCTTGATCACGTTCTCCAGTGCGTCCCACACCTCGGGATGCTGGTAGGCGCGCTCGATCTTCTTCTGCGCTTCCTTAATATTGGTCGCCTTCATCATTTCGGTGAGACGCTTGACCACGAAGGGCTTGAACAGCTCCAGCGCCATCTCACGGGGCAGGCCGCACTGATAGATCTTCAGATTGGGTCCCACAACGATAACCGAACGGCCGGAGTAGTCCACGCGCTTACCGAGCAGGTTCTGACGGAAGCGTCCCTGCTTGCCGCGCAGCATGTCGGAAAGCGACTTGAGCGGGCGGTTGGAGGCACCGGTAACGGGCTTGCCGCGACGGCCGTTGTCGATGAGAGCATCGACGGCCTCCTGCAGCATACGCTTCTCGTTACGAACCACGATCTCGGGGGTGTGCATGTTCACCAGCTTGATCAGACGGTTGTTACGCGCGATGACGCGGCGGTAAAGCTCGTTGAGGTCGGAGGACGCGAAGCGACCACCGTCGAGCTGCGTCATGGGGCGAATGTCGGGGGGCAGAACGGGCAGGACCTCAAGGATCGTCCATTCCAGCTTGTTACCCGACTTGCGGAAGGCCTCAACGACCTCCAGACGCTTAATCAGACGCATCTTCTTCTGGCCGCTGGCCACCAGCAGCTCGTTCTTGAGCTGCTGGGAAAGCTCTTCCAGATCGATGTCCTTCAAAAGCTCCTTGATGGCCTCTGCGCCCATACCGACGCGGAATTCGTTGCCGTACATTTCACGGTACTTCTCATAGTCCTTCTCGGTCAGAACCTCACCCTTGCGCAGGTTGGTAAGACCGGGATCCAGCACCATATTCTCTGCAAAGTACAGCACCTGCTCCAAATTCTTGGGGGAGATGTCCAGCACCTGCGTGATACGGGCTGCGGAGGACTTGTAGTACCAGATGTGAGATACGGGAGCACCCAGCTGGATGTGACCCATACGCTCACGGCGCACCTTCTTGGTGGTCAGCTCAACACCGCACTTCTCGCACTTCTGCGAGCGGTCCTGTGCAAAACCGCCGATGTGAGAGTTCTTATACTTACCGCAGTAGCAAGCGCCGTCCTTGGTCGGGCCAAAGATCTTTTCGCAGAAAAGACCGTCGGGCTCGGGCTTGAGGGTGCGGTAGTTGATGGTCTCGGGCTTGGTGACCTCGCCGTAGGACCATTCCAGGATCATTTCCGGAGATGCCAGACCGATCTTAATAGAATCAAATTCTTTTTTCGCCATTGTCTTTCTCTCCTTTAATTATACGTTATCGTCGTCATAGGAATCTTCTTCGGTTTCGGGATAGTAGGACTCTTCCTCATCTACCTGAATCGACATGCCGTCGCCCAGGGCCTCGTCCTCAGCCATCACTTCCATTGCCTTGAACTCCTCCTCAATCGCTGCAAAATCAGCATGCTTTGCGTAAGGATTGGGCTCATCATCGTTGCAAAGGGTGGAAAGCTGGATCTCGGCACCCTCCTTGTCCAGCACGCGGATATCCAGACCAAGCGCCTGCAATTCCTTGACAAGCACCTTGAAGGACTCGGGCACGCCGGGGGTGGGGATGTTCTGACCCTTGTTGATCGCCTCGTAAGCGCGGCGGCGACCGTTGATATCGTCCGACTTCACCGTCAGGATCTCCTGCAGGGTGTAAGCGGCGCCGTAGGCCTCCAGGGCCCAAACCTCCATCTCACCGAAGCGCTGACCGCCGAACTGTGCCTTACCACCGAGCGGCTGCTGGGTGATGAGGGAGTACGGGCCGTTTGCACGGGCATGGATCTTATCGTCAACAAGGTGATGCAGCTTGAGGTAGTACATGATACCGACGGTAACAGGGTTGTCAAAGGGATCGCCGGTACGGCCGTCGTACAGCGTGGTCTTGCCGTCGATAACCTTGACCTTGCCGGTGGCCATCAGCTCAGCCATCTTCTCGGCATTGGCGCGGTCCTCGGCGGTGATCATCGTGTAATCCTTCTTGCCGTTCTCGTCCACGGTCTCAAGGAACAGCTCCTTGCCGTCAACGTTCTCACCCTGACGGATCTCACGCGCCATGCCTGCCATACGCATGCATTCCATAATATCCTTCTCGTTCGCGCCGTCGAACACGGGGGTCATAATCTTCCAGCCCAGATGTTTTGCGGCGATACCGAGGTGAACCTCCAGCACCTGACCGATGTTCATACGGGAAGGCACGCCCAGGGGGTTCAGCACGATGTCCAGAGGAGTGCCGTCCGGCAGGAAAGGCATATCCTCGGGGGGCAGAATGCGGGAAACAACGCCCTTGTTACCGTGACGACCTGCCATCTTGTCACCCACGGAGATCTTGCGCTTCTGCGCGATATAAACGCGAACCTGCTTGTTCACGCCTGCGGGCAGATCGTCGCCGTTCTCGTGAGAGAATACCTTCACGTCAACAACGATACCTGCTTCGCCGTGGGGCAGACGCAAGGAGGTGTCACGCACTTCTCTTGCCTTCTCACCGAAGATGGCGCGCAGCAGTCGGTCCTCGGCCGTGGCCTCGCTCTCACCCTTGGGAGTGATCTTACCCACCAGGATGTCACCGGCACGAACCTCGGTGCCCTTCTTAACAATACCCTCTGCGTTCAGATCCTTGAGGGCGTCCTCGCCCACGTTGGGAATCTCGCGGGTGATCTCCTCCGGCCCGAGCTTGGTGTCGCGGGCATCGTGAGTCTTCACCTCAACGTGCAGGGAGGTATATACGTCATCACGTACCAGGCGCTCGTTCAGAAGAACGGCGTCCTCGTAGTTATAACCTTCCCAGGTCATAAAGCCGATCAGGGCGTTCTTACCAAGCGACATCTCGCCGTTGGCGGTAGCGGGGCCGTCCGCAATCACGCGGCCTGCCTCGACAACGTCGCCCTTGTTAACAATAGGACGCTGGTTGTAGCAGGTGCCCTGGTTGGTGCGCTTGAACTTGATCAGCTCGTAAACGTCGCGCTCGCCGTTGTCACGGACGATCACGATCTTGTCGGCATCGACGTACTCAACGACACCGTCGTGATCAGCGACCACCACGACACCGGAGTCCACGGCTGCCTTATACTCCATACCGGTACCAATAATGGGAGAATTCGTCACCATCAGCGGCACAGCCTGCTTCTGCATGTTCGAACCCATCAGTGCACGGGAGTTGTCGTCATTCTCCAGGAAGGGGATCATTGCGGTTGCAACCGAAACCACCATCTTGGGAGAAACGTCCATATAGTCGACCTCAGAGAGCTCTGCCTCGCGGATCTCGTTCTTGTCACGCACGTTGACGACCTTATTCACGAAACGGCCCTCTGCGTCCAGGGGCTCGTTCGCCTGTGCGACAACGTAGCGATCCTCGACGTCAGCGGTCATATACTCGACCTCGTCGGTGACGATGCCTTTCTCCTTGTCGTACTTACGGTAGGGGGCCTCGATGAAGCCGTAATCGTTGATGCGAGCGTAGGTGGTCAGGTAAGAGATCAGACCGATGTTAGGACCTTCGGGCGTCTCGATGGGGCACATACGACCGTAATGGGTGTAATGTACGTCACGCACGTCGAAAGAGGCGCGGTCACGGGAGATACCGCCGGGGCCGAGTGCCGACAGACGGCGCTTGTGCGTCAGAGCAGCCAGGGGGTTGTTCTGGTCCATGAACTGCGAGAGCTGAGAGGAACCGAAGAACTCGCGGATACCCGTAGCCACGGGGCGGGTGTTGATCAGCATCTGGGGCGAGATCTTGTCCGCGTCCTGGGTCGCCATACGGTCGGTGATCGTCTTCTTCATACGCACAAAGGCGGCGCGCAGCGCGTGCTGCAGCTGCTCACCCACCGAGCGAACGCGGCGGTTGCCCAGGTGGTCGATATCGTCATAGTGACCGATGTCGCGGTTGTGCATGAGACAAAGCATATAGTTGATCGAGGCAAGGATGTCGTCCTTGGTCACGTGCTTGGGCGCAAGCTCTGCGGCGCGCAGACGGGCCAGATTCTTCACTTCCTCGACGTCGCCCGCGGCCTCCTCGATGATGGAAAGAAGCACGGGGATACGAACCTTCTCAGTGATGCCGCAATCCTTGAGATCGTAGCCGAGAAGATGCTCGGGATAGATCGTGTTGTTGGAGAAGACCTTGACGGGAGTGCCATCCTCCAGCGCGATCGTGACCTGATTGATACCGGCATTCTCGATAGCGCGAGCGTCAGCATCGGTCAAAATCTTACCTGCATCGAACAGCACCTCTCCGGTGAGGGGGCTGACGGCGGGCTCAGCCAGCGCGCGGCCCGCGATACGGCCGTGCAGTGCCAGCTTCTTGTCAAACTTATAGCGGCCGACGGGTGCGATCTCGTAATGTCCGGTGTTGAAGAGCATCTCGGAGAGCATCTTCTGTGCGGCCTCCTTGGTGGCGGGCTCGCCCGGATGCATTCTGCGGTAGATCTCCTTGAGGCACTCCTCGCCGGCACCGGTGTGCTCGTGGGAAGCGATCTCCTCGGACTTGTCCTTTTCAAAGGTCAAACGCAGGCAATCCTCTTCACCGAATACCGAGAGGATGTCCTCGCGGGTCTCGAACTCGGGCACCTCACCCAGCGCGCCAAGGGCGCGGATGAACATCGTCATCGGGATCTTCATCTTCTTGTCGATGCGTACGTTGATCACACCGCTGTTGTCATTCTCATACTCCAGCCAAGCGCCACGGTAAGGAATGATCTGGGCGGCGTAATTGCGCTTACCCATCTTGTCGATCTCGGACTTGTAATAGATACCGGGGGAACGCACGATCTGAGAAACGATCACGCGCTCGGCGCCGTTGATCACGAAGGTACCGTCCTCAGTCATCAGCGGGATCTCGCCCATAAACACGTCGGAGTTTTGCACCTCGCCCGTTTCCTTGTTCGTCAGACGAACCTTCACGCGCAGGGGGGCAGCGTAGTTGACGTCGCGCTCTTTGCACTCCTCAACGCTGTATTTCGGTGCCTGTGCAATCGAATGCGAAAGGAATTCGATCGAAAGCTTGCCCGAAAAGTCGGTTACGGGGGAGACGTCACGCAGAACTTCAGCAAGTCCCTCCTCCAAGAACCACTTGAAGGATTTGGTTTGAACTTCTACAAGGTTGGGCAACTCAAGGTTGTAGCGCGCCTTGGAGAAACTCATTCTGGTGTTCTGACCGAGTTTTTGCTCTTTGACATTGACCATTGATTTTTCACTCCATTCCAAGATGTGTCCGCACCGCCCGTCAGCAGTGTGGACCGAGGGGACCACCGAAATTATCGCTATAAATAATATCGGTAAAAAAATCACCGAAGGGCATAGTTATCCCTTTGAAACGGCAATTATAATGCAGTTTAATATTATAGCAAAGAAACAACTCCTTGTCAACCCTTTTTTGCAAAAAAATAAAATATTTTTCAAAAGAGGTATTTTTTGCCAAAAAGGCGTTTCTCTGCCAAAAAATATCAAAAAATTTTTGTCTTTTTTTCAAAAAGGGCTTGCATTGTGAAAAAGTTTGTGCTATAATGTGCAAATGTATGGACAGGCGTGACAGCGCACCCTCTCAGGTGCTGTCGCAAAAGACCGCATCTATAACTTTACAAGGGGGTGAATGATTTGCCGAATATTAAGAGTGCAAAGAAGCGTGTAAAGGTTACTACCGTCAAGACGATGCAGAACAAGATGTTCCGCACCCAGCTGAAGACCGAAATGAAGAAGTACGAAGCTGCTGTTGCTGCCGGTGATGTTGCGCTTGCACAGGACACTTACAAGGCCGCTGTTAAGAAGATCGACAAGGCTGTTGCTCGTGGTCTGCTTCACAAGAATGCCGGTGCTCGTAAGAAGAGCCAGTTTACCAAGAAGCTCAACGCTCTTGCTTAATTGCAGAGTATGAATTCGGGCGCTCCGCCAACCCACGGAGCGCCCTTTTTCTATTGACTTTTTGCCCCATACGGGGTATAATATTGATCGTGGGAAGTCTTTCCCCGAGGAGGTATGTTATGTATTGCCGCAGCATCACCGAGCTGATCGGAGGCACTCCCCTTTTGGAGCCGATCAACTATAACCGCGCGCGTGACGCGCGTATATTATGTAAATTGGAGGGCTTTAACCCCGCCGGCAGCGCCAAGGACCGCGTGGCGCTTTCCATGATCCTTGACGCAGAGGCGCGCGGCGCGCTGCGCACGGGTGGCACGATCATCGAGCCGACCAGCGGCAACACGGGCATCGGCCTTGCCGCCATCGGCGTACCGCGCGGCTATCGCGTGATCCTGGTGATGCCGGACACGATGAGCATAGAGCGCCGCAAGCTCCTTGCCGCCTACGGCGCCGAGATCCGGCTTTCCGAGGGAGCCAAGGGCATGCAGGGCGCCATTGATATGGCAAATGCGCTTGCCGCCGAGATCGAGGGCAGCTTTATCCCCTCGCAATTTGACAATCCCGCCAACCCCCGCGCCCACGAAGCGACCACCGCGCGCGAGCTGCTGGAGGAAACGAACGGACACATCGACATTCTTGTGGCGGGTGTCGGCACGGGCGGTACGCTCTCCGGCACGGCGCGCTATCTGCGCCGCCACATTCCCGACCTCAAGGTGGTCGCCGTCGAGCCCGCGCGCTCTCCCCTGCTCTCGCTTGGCAAAAGCGGCGCGCACGGTCTGCAGGGCATCGGCGCGAACTTTGTACCCACGAACCTGGATCGTTCTCTTGTGGACGACATCATCACGGTCACCGAGGATGAGGCGTACGCCGCGGCACGCGAGCTCGGGCGCAAGGAAGGCATGCTTGTCGGCATCTCGTCGGGTGCGGCGCTTGCCGCCGCCGACGTGCTTGCCGCGCGTCCCGGCAACAAGGGCAAGGTGATCGTGTGCATCCTGCCTGACGGCGCGGACAGATACCTCTCCACCCCTCTGTTTGAATGATAAAAAAGCGGAACAGCGCTTGCCGTTCCGCTTTTTTCATTGTGGCTTCCTCTCCCCTGTTTGCCCGCCCGCATAGTCGAACGCCGCCTTGCACAGCACGCCGAGCGCGGGGCCTATAAAAATACCCGCAAAGCCAAACAATTTCAGCCCCACGTAAAAGGCGATCAGCATCAAAAGCGGGTGCAGCCCCAAGCTCTTGCCGACCAGATGCGGCTCCGCGATCTGACGTATCACGGTCATAACCGCATACAGAACGAGCAGCCCTACGCCACGCAGCGTGGCGCCCGTCATCAACGCAAAAATTGCCCAAGGAATGAGCAACGTCCCCACACCGAGCACAGGCAAAATATCCAACGCCGCGCCAAGCAAGGCGATCAAAAAGGGATACTCCACCCGCAAGAGCGCAAAACCGAGCGTCAGCTCGAGGAGCGTGAGTAAAAAAAGCAGAAAATAGGCGCGCAAGCAGCGTTTTAACGCCGCGAACACCCGCCGCCGCCACGCGGGCAAGCGCGCGGCAAAGCGCTGTGGCAAAAGGCGCAGCAAAACGCCCCGCACGCGCTCGTATTCCACCGCGAAATAAAAGCAGGCGATCACGCTGACAAGCGCGAACAACACCACCCCCGGCAAGCGGCGCAAAAATAGCCCAAAGCCGCTTGCCAAGCGGCTTGCGAGTGCAGAAAGCAGCTGCTGCAACTGTGTGTTCAGATACTCTGCGGGATCACCGATAAGCTGCTCGATCAGCTCAATGCGCTGCAAATGAGAAACCAAGGGCAAGCGCTCCCAGATCCCGCGAAAGCAGGCAATCAAGCTTGCTATTTTACCGTTTTCCTGTGCGCTGTCCTGTGCCAAAAAAGCAAGAAGTCGCTGGATCTCCAGCAAAAGGCGGTGGCAGAGTAGATAGGAAAGCCCGCCCGCGGCCAAAAGCACCAAAAGCGTGACACTCACCGCCCAGAAGGGCTTGGATCGCCCCGTTTTTCGCGCCAGAAATTGCACCGCAGGACGCGTGCAAAGCGACAGAGCAAACGCCAGCAAAAACGGCAAAAAAAGCACCAGCGCAAAGCGCAAAAACACGTACAAAAGAGCCGCGCCTCCTGCAAGCACGATCAAAACAGACGCTGTTTTTTCCCAGTTGATCTGCTTCACACACCCACCTCTCTTTCACTCTCTTTTGTAATAGTATGTTGGCTTTTTTGTCATTTAGTACCCTAACGGGTGAAAAAAAGTCTACTTTTTTTGAAAATAAGTATTGACAAGATCCGGAATTACAGTTATAATAAGGGCAAGATATTGCGCGATCTTCCGCGCGCGGCGCTTTCCTTCCCCGGGCATTCACTGCCCCCGCGCCCCTTTACTAAATCTAAATTTTGGAGGTTCGTCATGAAACGAATCCTGCTGATATGCCTTGCCGCACTGATGCTCCTTTCCCTGTTTGCCTGTGATCAGAATGCCGACGGCACGCCGTCACTTCTTGATCTTAATACCTGCTATACCGAGGTGTTGCCCGCCGCCGATGGCGTCACTAACTTCGTACAGTTTAAAATGGCGGGCGGCGCCACCTTTGTGGTTGAGCTTTATCCTCAATACGCTCCCGAAACGGTGGCAAACTTCCAGAAGCTGGTGAGCGAGGGCTTTTATAACGGCCTTACCTTCCACCGTGTCTACTACGGATTTATGATCCAGGGCGGCGACCCTAAGGGAGATGGCACAGGCACAATCGAGGGCGGCACGATCAAGGGCGAA